>WRMR01000074.1 GCA_009776995.1 Planctomycetaceae bacterium
GTACCCGAAATTCCACTTCGATAACGAATGATTATATTTTTAGTCAACTTACAGTTTTAGCCTGGACAAGGCACTAGTATTTTACAGATTTTCAGTTTGGCACAATTTGAGAAAACCCCTGTTTTTTTACGATGTTTGAAAGCAAAAATTACATTTGTCAATCTAACCAAATCCCTAACCGGTTGATGCTGTTTGACTTATGATGGGACAGGAGTGACCTTTCAAAGGAAAGAAAGAAGCACAAAAAAACTTGCCATTGACTAAAAATCGCCCCTTTGAAAAATTTTCCCAAACATAGCATATTGACTATAAAGCTCTATGAGTGTCAAGCGTTTGTTGCGATATTTTCAAAAATTCCCCCCTTGTCAAAAAGGCAAAATTACTGTAACATACTACAGTTTCATTGCTTTTGACAAACGCACGCCAAGTATGTTCACTCGCGGCAGACACGGGCAAGCTGTTCGTGTTTTGAGTTTGTATGTTCTTATTAGTCAATGACTTACAATGAGGCTTCTTGTTTTCTACAAGCGTTTTCTGAAAATCGTTACAATGTAACCTTGTGTGGAGAGAAAAGTATGACGGTGTCAAATCCCACGGATTTCGACGTGAAACAGGCGGTTTTGTATGATGGCACGTTCGGGCCGCGCGAAATTGATCAACTTCTTTTGTTGACCAGTCGTGATTTTACGCAATTTGAAACGTTGAAAGAAACCGTTCAGGAGCTTGAGGACAAACAGAATGAGTTAAGCCCTTCGGCACAAGTGAGATTGGGCGTTGGTCAATATTTGATCGGCGATTTTGACGATGCGCTACAATCGCTGAAAAAAGGTGATGGTGGAGCGTTGGCACATTACTATATTGCCAAGACGTTATTCAATCAGCAACGGTTCGACGACGCGCTGAAGAGTTATGATATGGCGCAGAAAGCAGGTTATAGTGTTGATTATTGCACACTTGGTCGTGCGGAAACCTATCGTTACATGAATCAATTCGACCGAAGCCTCGAAGAGTTGGACAGACTGTCGGGCGCGATTGAGCAAACATCGGAATATTTGTACCAGCGCGGTGCAACTGTTGCTGCCATCGGCATTAACCCTAACGAAGCCATTGCACTATATGAACGTGCCGTGACAGTGGATAAGAATCATCCTGGCGCATTGTTCGGTTTGGCCGTCGAAAATGAACGCCGGGGCAATGATGACGAAGCCCTCGATCTGTACAAACGCGCGGTGGCACACTTCCCGACTAATACAGGTACGCTTATCAACCTCGGCATCCTGTACGAGGACATGGGACAGTATGAGCAGGCCATGATGTGCTATCAGCGGGTTCTGGACTCCTACCCGACCAACGAACGGGCGTATCTTTTTCTGAAAGACGCAAAAGCTTCAAACGAAATGCATTACGACGAAGAAGCTCAACGTCGCCGGGATCGTATGAATCAGGTACTCAGTCTCTCCGTGTCGGATTTTGAATTGTCCGTGCGGAGCAGAAATTGCCTCAAGTCGATGGGTATCAATACATTAGGCGAGCTTTGTCAGCATTCTGAACAGGAATTGCTTGCCAGCAAAAACTTTGGCGAGACCAGTCTGATCGAGATTCGCGAATTACTTGGTCTCAAAGGACTGAAACTTGGTCAATTTGCCGCTGAAAAGCATGCGCAGGAAACAGTCGAACTGGAATCGCTTTCGCCGGACGAACAGGCGGTTCTCTTGCGGCCGGTCGCCGACCTTGACCTTTCGGTGCGTGCCAGAAAGTGTATGAACCGGCTCGGTATTCAGACGATCGGCGAACTTGTCCGCCGCACCGCCGACGAATTGCTTGAATGCAAAAACTTCGGTGTCACCAGCTTGAAGGAAATTCGTGAGAAACTGACCATTCAAAACCTCAGACTTCGTGGAGAATAACGAATGATAATCCCCGGCATGACCCCCAAACAAGGAAAAGTCCGCGATTGTTATGATTTCGGCGATTCGCTCCTGCTGGTCAGCACCGACCGTATTAGTGCGTTTGATTGGATTTTGCCGACGCCGATTCCTGACAAGGGCAGGGTACTCAACCAAATGGCGGAATTCTGGTTCGCAATGCTCGGCGTTGAAAACCACCTGATGACGACCGACGTGACGAAAATGCCCTTTCCCCCAGGTACAGACTTGTCGCAGTTCGCAGGGCGTTCGATGCTTGGCAAAAAATGCCATGTCGTGCCGATTGAGTGTGTGGTTCGCGCTTACCTTTCCGGTTCCGGGTGGAAGGAGTATCAACAGAGTGGAACGGTCTGTGGCATCAAATTGCCGTCCGGGCTTCGCGAAAGCGACCCATTGGAGCAACCGATTTTTACGCCTGCGACCAAAGCCGAAGAAGGCCATGACGAAAATATCTCTTTTGAGCAAATGGTCGAAACTGTCGGTGCAGACATCGCGGAGGAATTGCGCCAACGTTCGATTGACATTTTCCAAAAAGGTTCGGACTACGCGAAAACACGCGGCATTATCATTGCCGACACGAAATTCGAGTTCGGTTTGCTGGACGGCCAAATCATGCTCATCGACGAGGTGTTGACGCCGGACAGCTCGCGATTCTGGCCCGCCGATCAATACGAACCGGGACACGGCCAGCCGTCTTATGACAAGCAATTCGTCCGCGATTGGCTCTTGGCCACAACTTGGGACAAGAACAGTCCGCCTCCAGCCTTGCCGGACGAAATCGTCAGCAAAACGCGGGAGAAGTATGTCGAAGCGTTTACCAAACTGACTGGAAAACAGCTTGTTGTCTAATCGTAAAGCGCAGAGATGAGGTAATTTCAGTATTCAGCATTCGCTCTGCATTTTGCGTTCTGCTCTTTGCGCTTGTACGCCCTCGTAGCTCAGGGGATAGAGCGACGGTTTCCTAAACCGTAGGTCGATGGTTCGAATCCATTCGAGGGTATTGGCTTAACGCCTTGATATACAACACGTTGCGGTGGTTGTGATTTTTAGTTTTGATTATTGTGCTTGCCGAAAAACCCTTATTGTAAGGGTTTTCACCGTGGAAGGTATGCGCACTATGCCAAAACTAATCAATCGTAATCCGAAGTTATCGAAATTGAAAAAATACGCTGTGGTCTATTATCACGGCAAAATCCACTATCTCGGTCATCACGGCACACCAGAGGCCTTAACCGCCTATAACCGATTTTGTGCCGAGATACAAACAAATCCCACTCTTTCCTTGCCAATTGTGGAAAAAGACGTCACCATTTGCGAGCTTACAGCTGCTTTTCTGGACCATGCGAAAGCAAACTTTGACGCTACAGAATACCGTCACTGCCGAATTATCGTTCTGGATTTCTTAGACAAACTCTACGGAAACAATATCCTCGTCGATAGTTTTAAGCCTCGTTGTCTAAAACGGGTTCGGGACGAAATGGTTCAATCATGCCGGTTTTGCCGGAGAATCGTTAATCGATACACTTTTCGTATCATTTCGATTTTCGCGTGGGGAGTCGAAAACGATTTGGTACAGGAAACAACATGGCGTGCATTGAAAGCCGTAAAATCGTTGCCTGAAGGCTATTCCGGCACGTTCGACAATGAGGAACGGCAACCAGTCCCCGACGATGTAGTCCGTAGAACATTGCCGTTCATGCCACCGACACTTAGGGCAATGGTGCAGCTTCAGCGCATTCTTGGTATGCGTCCGAACGAAATTTTCAAAATGCGCGTCGGCGACATCGATACCTTGCGGGAAAATGGGCTGTGGTATTATGTGCCTGGTTCCTACAAGACTGCTCGATTTGTCGGCAAAATTGTGTTCCCATTGGGAAAACCCGAGCAAGAATTGATTGCTCCGTACTTGGAAGGTAAAAAGTCGGAACAGGCAGTATTCTCGCCTCGCACGGCGATGCAAGAACGTAATGCTGAAAAACGAGCAAATCGAAAAACGAAACTCACCCCTTTGCAGTTAGCTCGCGAAAAATCAAGAGCAAAGAAGCCCTCACACATTTCTGAATTCTACAATCAGTATTCATATCGTCAGGCAATTAATTATGCCATTGATAAGGGCAATCGTCAGTTATCAGGTGGAGAGTGTAAAATCCCGATACCGCACTGGTTCCCGTATCAGTTGCGACACAGTGCCAGCACCGCTACCGAATGCCGACTGTCCGCTATATCAAGCATTTTTAGAGCGGTGCGTTCCACTCATTGAAAATCAAATGATTTTGGAAGAGTACGCCGGGTACATTTTTGTGAACAAGTTGAATTTTGAAAGGGTTCTGTTCTTGTACGGGCAAGGTGCGAACGGTAAGAGTGTTTGGCTTGCAATCCTCGAAGCCTTACTCGGTGCACTCAATGTCACAAAGTACAGCCTCGAAAACATCACGAAAAAGCAGGAGTACCGGGCCCGACTTGCGGAAGGTCTGCTAAACATCTGCGCGGAGAGTGCGACTTCATTGAACATTGACACTTTCAAAAAAATCGCGAGTCGTGAACCGCTTGAATGCAGGCGGTTATACGAAAATCCAATCACTCTGACTGATTATTCGCGGCAGATTTTCTCGACGAACGTATTGCCCAAAACCACTGAGGCAACAGAAGGATATTTCAGGCGGTTTTTGATTGTTCCATTCAACGAATTCATTCCTTTGGAGGAACGCAATTTCAGCATGAATACTGTCGGTTTCTGGGAAGAAACAGGGGAGTTACCAGGCATTTTGAACAGGGTCATTACCGGCCTTCAAAGGTTGGTACAAAACGGCAACTTCACGAAAAGTCAGTCGGCAGACGAACTGTTGGAGAACTACAGATTTGATTCGGATTCAGCCATGTCGTTTGTACAAAGCGAAGGATATGTGCCCGATGCTGTGTCGAAGATCAAGTTGGCAGAGCTTTATGGCACCTACCAATGTTATTGCAAAGAGAATGGATTACAAGCAGTATCAAGCAAAACGCTTGCAAACAGACTGCGGAACCTGGGGTTCGTTGTTAAGCCCGGGACAGGCAACGTCAATTACGTTCAATGCAGTAAGTCTGAGAATACTGGAAATGATGCGCTGGACTGGAAGACACTCTATCCCGCCGAGTAACAATGTTGATCGAATGTTTTGAGATTGATGTATGCTCGAAGATGCAGGGTGGTACGAATGGTGAATGCTGTATGCACATCGTACCTGCCTTGCATCTTTCTATTCTGTATTGTAAAAATAAAAAAGGGAGTAAAGGAGAGGGAGGAGGTGATTTTAAAACTTTTATTTTTTTCTCAGTAAAAATCTCTTTTTGGAATTTTTGTTATGACTCCAAATATTGTATTATTCTGAATAGCAGATAAAATATTTTCAGTAAGAAAAAAAATATAGTTTTAAAATCACCTCCTCCCTCTCCCTTGCTCCCTTAATTTTTTTTTTGTATGTAGAAATAGCTTGCGTGTAAGCGTGAAAACTTGTATAGAAAAACGACCGCTCCTATATTCACCGTTCGTACACAAGTTCCGCTCCTCGTTTATAAAAACGTCTTTGATGTTCGTCAATCGTCGTTGTTCGTCAATCATCACTTCGCCTCTTGCTGCTTTCAGCAGTCACTTCGTCTCTGTTTGAATGTAGCAGTTCTAAAATCAATTTTAAGCGTGAAATAACGCGCAAATACACGCGATCATTGTTTTTTCGTTGAAATATGCGCAAAAAATGATCGCGTGTTAAAAACGTGTATTTGAACGTTATATGAAAAAGCGAGTAATAATCAATAGTTGTGCGTTATTCGATGTGCAAAATTATGACTGAAGTAGTAAACATATAACATGTCTGCCGAACGCTGCATCCAGTGGGAGGAGACCTTTGCCCGTTATTCGTCGCTACCCCATAAACACGGGTTGATTGCCCAAGGCAATACGATTGAGTTTCAGGAGTATTCTGCCGCAAATTCCTCATCGGACATCCTGAGTAATTTGATGGCATCAACGATTGCCAGAACGCCAGCAGCACCGATCAGTAAGAAACCAATAAAGAAGATGGCGAGAATTATGCCAGCAATTGTAAGACCAAGGTATAGTAGTGCTTTTTGTTGGTTGCCAAGATAAAACCAGTGTGCCCCAAAAGTGCCGAGGAAAAAAGCAAAAAGTACTGCCGTAATTTTGTCTTTCGGTGAACCTTCGACTGTCCCGGCAGTTTTGGTTTTGTCGGCAGAACGCGACGCACTGACAGTACTGATTGCCGAACCGCATTTGACACAAACGACTTGTTCTGGATTTAAGGCAACACCACACTGACGACAAAATTTTTTATGTCCGCTTGGCCTCGCACCGCACGACATGCAGGCAACCGCCTGTTCGGAAACACCATTTCCGCAGTTGGTACAAAAAAGATTAGCGGAGGTCGGTGTATTCTGAACAGAAGCCGCTTGAGCAAAAGGAGAAGATGCTGCGGCAAACAAACCGGGAATTTGACTTGCGACTCCTTTGTGTCCGCTCTCCGTCTCCAATGACGTAGTAGGCGTAACGATTCCTTGTGCCGCCAGTGTTTTCAGTTGTGCGTCGTTAATCGGGCCTTGTTTCTGACCATTAGCGTCAGTGTAAAAAAAGTTGGTCATAGAATTCTCGCGCGATTGATGGGTGAAGTGTTGAGGCAAGAACGGCGAGCCCCGCCTAATGAAAGAGGGGAAACGCCAAGTTTACCCAAGCAGTGTTTCACCTCATGCCACTGAAGCGTGCGCAATATCAGCGCACAACGCCAACGACCCTTGAAGGAGCGTCAGCACAGAAACGGCTGCAAGCCTATGCCATGACGCTCCCCATTCGAGAGGAGACGCATGTCGCATAGGTTTTTCTCTGTTCCCCGACCGGAAAACCGGATGGCATTCGGGGATCATGCTGGTAAATACTTGCTATTTATTACAAATTGTTATGTCAATCCAGCTTTATACTGGAGTTACTGACTATCTTATTGTAACTGCTACGCGATTCAAGTACAAGAGAAAGCTATCGATTTTTTCAAAACGATGGTGATAGTTTCCAAATTCTGAAATCTGAAGCGTTAAATTTCATCTCTTCGATTGAAGTCACGTAAATTCTGACGCATTGACAGTTATATTTACCGCGATGTTTTTCAAAACATGATATAAAACACATGTTTCAATCCATTCGCAAAAAAACATGTTTAATCGCATTCAAAACGAATTGTAAATCTTTGAAATTACGAGAGTTAAATTTATTGTAGTGGAATCTGATCTGCGATTTTTTTGATTTTCAAACCATCATGTCCACCATTGTACGCAAGAACTGTAACGCTCTATGGAATCTGCACTTAGAGTGTCATACGAAAATGCTATTCGCATTGATTTTCCAGCTTTATACGCTGTTCCGGGAGATAGAAAATCGTATGGGTTTCGTAAGGGTTTACGCCGAGATCGGCATCGAAGTATGGGTTATTTTCAGAAAATAAGGGTTTTGCGTGATTGCCAAAAACCGAAAATGATAGAGAATGACAGAGTTGTCCGAGTCGGGAAACGCCGCTGTTTTACGTGTTTTCCCTTAATTTTAACACTCCGACAAGCACGATAGGCAATCTGAAATATCGTTTTTCCTAAACCGTAAGTCGATGGTTCGAATCCATTCGAGGGTATTTTTGTTTTGATATAACTCTATATACAACAATTGGTTGCGAAAAAAAAAAAAAAAATATATCGTTACAATAATGTTTTTTTGAAACACGTACAATGTTCGAGTGCCAACAAAGTGTCAACAAGTTATCGTGATAACGTAGCACTTTGCCATAGAGATTTCGCTTGGCAACTTCTTAACGCCTTGTGAAGCCCAGTTTTGCGACGTGAGGCGTTCTTGGCCAAAACGCGACTATTTGGTAAACCCTACAGTATTTCGCACTGTGGGGCGTGTGGGTGAATAGTGAAGCGGTGTTCGCCTTAACTCGTTGTAAAACAGTATCTTACGTTGTTCTGAATGCCATTGGCGAAGGCACCCAATTTTAAGTGAGTGCCAACGGATAAACGAGCGAATATCTTAAAGATTCGCGACGAAAGCATCTTGAAATCGGTAATAGATAAGACTTTTCCCATTGGCGCGGCGGGGACACCAACTCAAAAAGCAAAATTCTTCACGCCGCACAATGGGAAAAGTCTTATCTATTTATGGAAAACACATTAACATAGACAATAAATAATCTCGTGTGTTTTTCTTCCTAATTTCACTAAAATGTGTATTCTCTCGTCACACCAATACCCATCTGAAAATTTTCCTAATATTGTTTCATTAATTACGATCATTTTTATAATGTTTAACTATTTGCCTAATAAAGATTTAGAAAAATGTTAAATTGATATTCATCTTGGAAACTACTGGTAATTGATATGTAATTCTATACTCCTGCGGAACCGGCTTGACCATCACCGTCATCCGTACTGGTCTTTCCCCAATAAAGCGACGCAACAATGCCCGCGAGTACTGCCAACACGATCACGTTCAGCGAAAACCAAGCCTCCCATTCTTCGAGTCCGAAATGGCCAATCAAATCGGTACACAGCAGCTTCACCCCGACGTAGGCCAGGATGGCGCAAACACTGGCGGGCAAGTAGCGAAACTTTGCGAGCATGGCCATCATGACGAAATAGAGCGAACGCATGCGGCCGTCGTACCGGTGCCAACGAAAAAACCGATGGCACCGTTCCAGAAATCCGTTGCCTCGTTGAGCGTGGGAATCGGGAGACTCGTGAGCGTCGCGCCCGAGCCGATCACGCGGTCGGGCAACACCGCTCCGGTGGTTGTCAGGTCTTTGGATGTGTAGAAAATGCCCAATTGATCAGGTGTTGGTGTGGCCATTATGTTTTCTTTCAGAAAACGGCTTCGGACTTCAGGATTCGGGCTTCAGGTTTTACGTATGTCCTGAAGCCCGAAGTCCGGAGTCTGAAGTCTCAAGTTGAAATTGATATTTGCCGTTAGGCTGTTTTGTGATCGTGAGTTCCGGCACAGGCGGCAGATCGGTTGCATGGTATTTGACCAGTTCGCCGGTATTGATGGACTCGTTGTTATACTTGTCGAGCGACTCGACCCGAAACCAGTACCAGTGGCCGTTCTTGCCGTTGAGGATAACGGGCGAGTTGATCTCCATGCGGTCAATGCCCGGTCGTGCGTTGACCTCGCTGACCATCGCCTCATCGCCCGTTGCGAAGTCGCCGTGATAAACCCGGTATTTTTTCGCTTCCTCCACAGGGTTCCACGAGAGCAAAGGTTTGGTTTGCGGCATCTCTTCGCACGAATTTGGGATCAATTCCAAATCATCGAACTCATGAATTTCAATGACCGCCGTCGTGCCCTGCACAAACGGGATGGTGATGGATCGTTCGATTGTCATGGGCATGAACGGCCCAATGGCGTATTTGCCGTTGATGAAAATCCATGATTGCATCTCTTCAGAGTCGCTCGACCATGAAACCACGCACTGGGTTTCGTTCTTGGTGCGAAGTGAAAAATGGTCAATCAGCATTGATGTTCCCCTTGACGTTGGCAAGTTCCTGTGCGATGATCTCCCAGTCAGGGATGATGTTGGCCGTTTGATATGCTTTCCGTGCCTTGCGTATCAAACGAAACAGCGCGTCCCAGTCCTGGCTTTCCTCTTCGGCCTCATGCAGGTGACCGATCAAACGGAGGTGCCAGGCATAGCCTGCATGAATCTCCGAGAGAATGACCATCGCCGCACCGAGATGTTTTTCGACACACTCCAAACAACCGGGACGCGAGGCAGGTTCAGGATTTTGCGAACCACGTTTTTTACAACGACAGGTACGAACTTTTTGCGTGACCATGTTGTCATCGGGTTGTGACGTCAGGATACGACAGCTCGTGGTCGTTATTCGTTCCGCCTTGCGTATTCGCCTGTTTTCAAAATGCCCGCCTGTTTGAATCGTATCGATAACTTCATCGCCATAGATCGTGCATTTATAGGCGGGTTTGCCGTCGCATGCGATCAAGTGCTGATCGCCTGTAGTGACATCGTATTCGACGGTAAACAGCGAGTCCGTTTCATTGATCCACGCTCCCGAAACAAGCAGCTTGTCAGGATTGTCGGCACGATAGGCCACGCGGTAAATATACATGCCCGGCATGCCGATTGTGCGATCAAGATTACGGTCATGGATGGTAAAGCGGTCAAAGAGTTCCGCCGTGACCAAGCGATCCTGATAAATAAATCCAGCCCGTGTCGGACGTATGGCGACGGGTCTTGACAAGGTAGCAAGCGTCGTGCCGTCCATGCGATACAAGTGATACATTATGCTGTCGAATGAGCCACCTGCAATGAATGTGACATGCCAGCCGGTTTCGTCCTGCCATGCAGTGGGTGAGCATTCCACCATATCAGGTGACAGGCCGGTCTCAATTCGTTGCGGTTCGCCGTCATTGACGGAGACGTGCAGTTTCCAGACATTGTTGCCATCCGCAAGGCAGAAAAACAAAATGCGGTTGCCTTCGCCGTCAACCATCAAAAACGGCATGTGGGATTGTGTGTTGTCAAAATTCATCAATATTCCAGTCTAAAGTGATGGCCATTCGATATTGCCGTTTTCGTCCTCGCAACCGATTTGCAATTCCATGTAGCCGTTGTACGAATAGCTGGTGCGAAACTGGTTGGGCAAGGCCACCAGCTCGCGTTCGTCGTTGATCGTGCCGAAGCCGTATTGCAGGCGGTAACTGCGTTCGATGATACGCCAGTGCGTTGAGAGTTTTTTGGCAATGCCCGGCCTCTGATACGGCGTCAAGTCCCAAACCGGTTCCTGGCTGTTGGTCGTCTTGCGGGCAAGCACGTAAGGCTTGCAATCGCCGCCGCAACACGTTGTGCATTCGCCGTCCTTGTTATAGGCGGCGATCATACCGCCCTTCAAAACGCCGATGTAGCCTTTGGCCAGCAGCGTGATTTTGCCACGATCATTCTTGTCAGACATCCTCGTCCTCCTCCTCGACGCATGAACTCAAAACAAAAGTCTCATTGATCCAGCCGACAACCAGTTGATTCTCATTGTCATAATGGGCATAACCGAAGATTGCCTGTGTCATTTTGCCTATCGCCGGTCGTCGCCACTGGTGTGGCTTTGCCGTCGGGTCAATGTCTTTTTCAAGTGATTCATCCGTCAGGGCATGGCTGACGTCATAACGCCATGTCGTTGCCGTTTTCTCATCGCCCTCTTCACCGCCCGACTTTTTCAATACGACCGGGAATAACGTTGCCACGTCACCGTGTCCGATACGGATCAATGCCCACTTGGGGCCGGTGCCGCCTTCAATCCACAAGATCGAGGCACCACCGGTTGAGCCGCCGGTAAAATCATACGTGTAGCCCTCTTCAATCTCACAGGCCTTGGGCTGGGATGACGAACTCTCAACATACACCCGCGCAACGGTCATGCCGGAGACACACGCCCGAACCACGCAACCCGGTGCCGCCGGTTCCTGCACGACAACGAACTTGCCCTTGTGCCGTTCCATGGGAGTAACGCCTCGCAGTACCGGCGTCTGCTGAAATGCGTCCGGCTCGTTGCGCGGGTCAAAGGCCGGGCCGTCAATACCCAGTATCTCGAACTGCTCCAGTGGATAGCCGGTCTCGTTGCGCACCAGAACGTGATGACTTTGCTCACTGCGCACAGGCGATGGCTTGCTCTGCGACCGCATGTTGGCAACAGCCGCGTCCAGCATGGCGTTGTAGGCCGTCGCCGGAATAATAAGCGGGTCGCCGCTCTTGACTTTACGAAAAGCATCTGTCATAAGAAAAGGGATTGGTTTTGAAATAACGTAAGACAGGGCAATTTGGGCAAGTTTTCAAAATCAAAAATCATGCCATCGAAACATGACCCGTTCGCAGTGTAACTGCTTGTGAAAAAACAATTTATCGCAATATAACACCAAAATTTCTAAAATTCTGAAAAATATTTAAATCCAGAAATGGCAAGTAATCGTCTTTACTTTTGACAGGTTCGGTATTCGGCAAGATGATAAAATTGCCGGTTTTTTGATTTTCACCACCAATATGGGAGAGAGAATTATGCGTAATGTCAAAATCATTGTTTGTGCCGTATCACTTGCAGTATTATGGGGGTTGGTCAATCATGCCGATGAATCCAAGTCGGCGGACAACCCGAAAGTGCAGATCGCACTTTTGCTTGATACCAGTAACAGCATGGATGGCTTAATCAATCAGGCAAAATCACAGCTTTGGGAAATTGTGAATGATTTCGCAACGGCAAAGCAAAATGGAAAAACCCCCGATCTTGAAGTCGCTCTTTATCACTACGGCAACAGTTCGCTTTCCAAAGAATCGAATTACATCGAACAGTTGACTCCGTTCACCGACAACCTTGATCTGGTTTCCGAAAAACTGTTTGCGTTGAAAACAAACGGTGGATTGGAATATTGCGGGGCGGTCATTCAACGGGCGGTTCAGGATTTGAAATGGTCGGAGCGACCGGACGATTTGCGATTGATCTTTATCGCCGGAAACGAGCCGTTCACGCAAGGGCCACTCTCGTATGCCGACGCCTGCAAGGAGGCCGTTGAAATGTATATCGTTATCAATACGATTCATTGCGGCGATGAACAAACAGGAATTGCAACCAAGTGGAAGGACGGTGCCTTGTTGACCGACGGGAAATACCTCGTCATCAATCAAAATGAAGCGGTTGTCAGCATTACGGCCCCCCAGGACAAACGTCTCGCCGAATTAAACAGTGCATTGAACGCGACCTATATTCCGTATGGCAGACTTGGCCTGGCGGAACAGGCGAATCAGGCGGCACAGGATTCCAACAGTGCCGGAACCAGAATGCTTGCTGCCCGCGTGGCAACCAAAGCAAGCGGCTTTTATCGCAACAGCGGCTGGGACTTGGTTGACGCATCGAAAGAACAGGAATTCGACCTTGCCAAAATCGAGAAATCGGAGTTGCCGGAAAACATGCAAAAAATGACGCTTGCGGAGCAAAAATCCTACATTGCCCAACAGTCGGAACAGCGTAAAAAAATTCAGGAGGAAATCGCCGGTCTTTCCAAAGAACGCGATGCCTTTATCACGGCGGAAATGAAAAAACAAAGCCTCGGCAAGGAACAATCGCTCGGAAATGTCATGCGCAGTTCCATTCGCGCTCAAGCCGCTGCGAAGAGTTTTCAATATAGCAAATGATTGCTTTACCATCCTATTCCCAATGACGCAAAATTAAGATAGGGATAAACCTGCTCGACATAAACACCGACGGGTCGTTTGACGAGTGAACCGGCGTTGTTGTCAGTCTGGTCTTCATAACGTACCCAAACGTATGCCCAGCCGGGCTTTCAGATGGGGCCGAT
>WRMR01000075.1 GCA_009776995.1 Planctomycetaceae bacterium
GCGCGCAAGGGCGGGTTTCAACAGATTGGCCGCGTCGCTCCCGCCTTCGGCGCGTCCGGCACCGACAACGGTATGCAGTTCATCGATAAACAGGATGATCAGCCCGGCGGCTTCTTCAACCTCGCGCAACACCGCCTTGAGCCGCTCCTCGAAATCGCCGCGAAACTTCGCCCCTGCGACGAGTGCCCCCATGTCAAGTGCGATGACCCTCTTGTTTTTAAGGCTTTCCGGCACATCGCCGTCAACAATGCGCAAAGCAAGCCCTTCCGCAATGGCCGTCTTGCCCACACCGGGTTCGCCGATCAGCACAGGATTGTTTTTCGTCCGCCGTGAGAGAACCTGAATGACACGCCGGATTTCGGTATCGCGGCCAATGACCGGGTCGAGTTTTCCCTCTTCCGCACGGGTTACCAGGTCAATGCCGTATTTTTCGAGAGCCTGCCGTTTCGATTCCGGGTCCGGGTCGGTAACACGGGTTGTCCCCCGGATTTTCCCGACCGCTTGACGGAGTGATTTTGCGCCAATGGCGGTCAAATCGAGCAAGCCTTTCGCCTTCGTGGGCTGTTCGGCCAGCGCAATGAGAAGGTGTTCGGTCGAAATATATTCATCCTGCATTTTTTCCGCTTCAGTGGCCGCAGCATGAAAAACTCTTTGTAACTCATGCCCCGGTGACGGTGTTACCCCGCCTTGCACCCGGGGGAATTGTGCAAGCTCGGCAGCCACCAACTGGCGCAACCAACCCGAATTGGAACCGGTTTCCCGGAGAATCGCCTGCACACTGCCGTCTTGTTCTTCGAGCAATGCCGCGAGCAGATGCACGGGCGAGATTTCGGGATTTTCGCCCTTCACTGCCAAACCCTGTGCCGCAGCAATTGCTTCCCGGGATTTCGTGGTCAGTTGTTCGAATGAGAATGCCATGATTTGCCCTTTCTTTCGTACTGAAATCTGCCAATTTGACAGCTATTCAATGATAGCATACGATTGACGGTGCAAATTCGGTGCCAATAATTGCCCACCAAGCACGGGGAAAGCCGCAATTCCAGGTTTGGCCGGAGACGTGTTTCCGTGTTTTACTTCTTGCCGCTTGCTGACGAAAAACTTTCCAAATGTTCAGGAACTGACGTGCAATTGAGAGAAATTGGGGGGCAATCCAAGGGCGAACATGTTATGATTCCTTGGAAATTCTTTCTATGGAAATCAAGGAGGATAGTCATGTTTGCCCCCAAACAACCAACCCCGAACTTCACAAGCATGGCACAATGCCCCTTTACCATCGTTGCAAGGTACGGCGAGGTGACATTTCAACGTCAACGACTTTTTCACCCGACAAAGAAAAAAATCCGTACCCGTTCACGGGAATTGAATATTCCAGAGGCAGAGCAATAGCATCGTTTTATCGGGCAATTGTCCGGTGGTAAAGTAGGCGGGGCGAGATCATGCAGAAAACTGAAGATCGCATCACGGAGAAATGTCATGACGTTTCGTCCCTGTTTTTGGCAAGTGGCAACCGTTGTCCAGAAATGTTCGTGCCTTATGTTACCTGCGTCGCTACGTGTGCCTTGCGTCACGATTTGGTCCATGATCAACGTGCGGATGCTTTGTTCGGCCTCATGATTCGTTGGGGTATAACGACGGCTCATCAACAAACAGTAATGGGGGCATCGACTTCGTGCCACCTGTGATATAATTTGCATAAAATCCTCAAAGTCCTCGATGCAAGGCAGTGTGTGCCGTGAACAAGGAGTACCCAGACACAATTCGCGGGCTGGCTTTTAAGCGACTTATCGAATATTCGCTCCCAACCACGATCTTGTCGCAAAGGCACGATGCTGTTATGATGGTGGCAAATTGACCTTTTGGCTGACACTCCCCAACCCAAGTGATCGCATCATGTCAAAACATTACGAAACGGACTCGCTCCCACCGACGTTCCAGGATTTGGTGGACAGGGAACTGGAACCGGACGAAAACCTGTACTGGGTCGGCCGACCGGTTCCGACGTTGTTGTTGCTCGGACCAGCGTTCCTGTTTGTTCTGTTCGCCATTCCCTGGACGGCTTCTGCCGTCTTTTGGATGTGGAGTGCCGCTTCAACGGGAGCACCTCTGTTTTTCACCCTTTTCGGCACTCCTTTCGTTCTGATCGGTCTGGTAATGTTTGGTTCACCGTTTTTCATGTGGCGCGGCGTGAAAAACACCGTTTACGCGATCACCGATCAGCGAGCCATGATTCTCACCCGTTCTTTCTTCTCGACGAATGCCGTGAGTGTTTGGCCGGACGACCTGGGCAAACTCCAACGCAAGGAAAGAGCCGGCGGATTTGGCGATGTTCTCTTCGGTGAATCCAGTTTTGCCGATCATCAAACACTGGGAAAGTTGCCTGCGAACGGTTTTTTCAACGTTCCGGATATGCGGGAAGTGGAACGACTGTTCAAAAACCTGGCCGCTCAAGTGACGAAAGAAGAGGCACAGGAACCGCAAGCCGTCGAACAGCGTCACGACCTGCCGATTCTGCACTTGCTCGACTCGACGCCGCGCGATTTGCCGGTTTCAGTCCGATTGTATCTGCGCTTGTGTTCCACCGTCATGCCGTTCTTCGGCTGGTTTTTCGCAGGGTTCGGACTCATGTTCGCACTCGTTGCAATTGCAGTAAGCAAACCGGAGGAAATCGCAGGAGCGTTGATATTTGTCGCGGTTGGCTCACTGTTCGGAATCGTCGGGCTTTGTTTCCCGGTTTATTCCTGGATTTCCGGTGGCAAAGCGGTGCGGCTTTTGCGGGAAGGTTTCGCAATCCGGGCAAGACATCTCACCACGGATTCGACGGGCATGACGGTCAATGACAAACCCGTAATGAAGGTTGTTTTCGAATATCAGGTGGAAGGAGAATCCTACACCGTTTCCGCTCAGGCGTTGGATGTATCCCGGTTGACGGACGCCAAAGACAAAGTCGTGCTTTATGATCCGACGTTGCCGGGCCGGGCGGTCGTGTTGGACGGCTTGCCGCGCGGAATTCATCTCGACGAATTGACCGGGCGATTTCGGGTCAATCCCCTGCGCTGCGTATTACCGCTGATGGCGGCAACCATCGTTTGCGGGGAAATCATTGCGATTGTTGTGTTACTGCTGCTCCTCGCGATTTGATCAACCGGGCTTCAGGCTTTCACCGGAAAATAGATAAGACAAGATTTACAGGATGATTCGATAGAAGACAAAGGAAGTAATCCCTCATATTCCTGAATATCCTGTTAATCTTGTCGAAAAAAGAACTTGTAAATCCTGTCCGGTTATTTTTTGACGAAAACCCAAGGCAAAGAAACCACATTATGTCCCCGCCACCGCAATTTCGTGTTGATCTTCATTCGCACACAACCCGTTCCGACGGCAACGACTCAGTTGCGGAGTTTCTGGACCGTGCCGCTGTCATGGGAATGGCAGTCGTTGCGATTACGGATCATGATGTTTTGCCGCCGGAAGTCCTGGAGGTCAATGGTGCCCGGGTTTCGGTCGGTGACTATGCGCGATCACTGGGCATCGGCGTCATGCGGGGGATTGAGGTGTCCTGCGACACGAATGTCGATGACGTCCATATCGTCGGTTTTGGTTGCCGGTGGGATTCCGAAACAATCGCCTGGCTTCCCGAAATGGCACACCAAAGTAAAATCACTGCGTATCAAATGCTTGTCGAACGGCTACGGGACAACGGATTTGATCTGCATTGGGAGGAACTGACCGATAATGGACGCCGATCCGACGAAGCCGTCCAGAAAAAGCATATTTTTGAACTGCTGGCCGGAAAAGGATACGCGGAAAACTGGCAGACGGCCAAAATCATGGTTCGTGACAATCCTGACTATGATATTAAACGCGAAAAGCCGTGTTCGGTTGCCACGATTCGTTCGCTTCACGATGCCGGAGGTGTCGCAATCCTGGCGCATCCGTATCTCATTGACGAAACGGTGCGGCTGGATGGGAATGCCGTCTCACGGGACCATTATATTCGCCGGCTCATCGACGCCGGCCTTGACGGTATCGAAACGCGCTACACCTACGACAAAACCAGTTACAAAGGAACCATGACGCCGGAGGCCATTGATCAGGAAGTGATGGAACGTTACGGCGAAATGGTGCCGATTCTGTCGGGCGGTTCCGATTATCACGCCGACCACAAAAAAGGCGTTGCCAATCCGCGCATGATCGGCGATGCCGGAATTGAACTGGAGTATTTTATCAACCACCCGCTGTTGCCGTCTTTTTGCGATAAATAAAGACACAACGAGTGGTGTGTCCAGCCAAAAAGCTGGTTCGGCGAATAACGTGAAGATTTCCACCAGAGCCGCGAGTGTCAACGAGCGGTCGAATCGCAACCGAGTCTCAACCAGTCTCACCGCTTCGTGACCGTCGCGGCTCTGATAGATCGAACAGCTTATTTTTGCGCGGCTCTTTAGTATTTCAACCCGCCGGCAAGAAAAACGCAACTGCCGGGTTTGTACCAGGACTGGCCGTCGGAATAGAGTTCGCGGTTGAAGGCACCGCCGACTTCAAAGTAGCCGCTGAGACACTGTTTCGGTTTGTTGCGGAATTCGAGCCCCAACGCGACGCGGATATCGTTGTAATCGGTGCGAAAGACACCTTGACCCGTATTGACCGCCCAGGAACCGCCACCGTAATCGGCACGGACGAAAGCCCACCACTGTGTGTCGTTGACCGTGTAAATGTGTCGCAGAATTTTCGGTTCGGGGAAAATAAAATGGCATTCCAGGACATTGCTTGGCGCCCAGATAATCCCGAAGGCCGGCATGAGCTTGATGCGTTCGCGGTTCAGGAAATGCACTCCTAGCATCAGTTCGCAGGTGTTCGAGTATTGATAGTACCCCCGGGCGAGTCCCCGGACGTAAATGCAGTCGCTCGTGATCTTGTTAAAGTCGGAATAAACACCGACGCTTCCCCAGAGATCAAAGCGAAACTCGTTGCCCAGTTGTGGTTCGATACCCGCATCAAGCCAGGCACCGAATGTCGTATCACGCATGGAGTAAGCATACTGCGGCGACTTGGGCGGGTTGCCCCAAAAATTGACCTGAAAGGCCGGGGCAACGTAAAACATCGTGTTGCCCATCATCTGACAGGGCATGGCAAATCGGGTCTGGCCGCGTAATTCCGTATTCCCAAGCGGCTTGCTCCCGCCGGAAGGCATCCAAAGGGCGTGAACCGTCACGTTGTCCATAAAACTTATCATCCGGTCATAGCGTTCGCTTAACGCCGAGCGGTAGTTCGGATCGTAGGTCGACGCAGCCGGATAACCGGATGGCGGCAAACTGTAAGGGCCGGTCAATGCCGGATTGGCGGCGGCAGGATTGGTTGCCGGTGACAAGCTGTCAACAGGCGCATAAGGGGGACTTTGCGCAAGCAGAACCACCGGCGTACCGGACGGAATGCTTCCGAATTGTGTGTCGATGCCCGTTGAAAGCGTGCCGGTTGTGTCCAGCGAATCGTCAAGCGTTGCCGACGCAAGCCGGATGGGATTGCCGGAAGTGTTGCCGTTCCAATACGCCTGCGGAAATACGATGCCGTTGGCCGGTGTGACGTATTGTGTTCCGCCGCCGGCGTTGGGAACAACCGCAATATAGGCCGCGTTCGTGATTCCGCTGTTGACAGGTGGGCCGCCTGTACGCGATTGCAAGGGCGTTGCCGGAATATCAGCTTCTACAAAGACGGGTTCGTCCACGTCATTATTGGCATGATCGTCATTGTTACCATCGAAATCATCATCGAAAACGATTTCGAGCTGGTCAAGGGATTCCGCCCAAACGGAAGCATCAATGCAGAACAACGTGATCAACGGCGCAATCGTGAGCGGTAATATTATGATTGCCGCCAAAGAGCGGCATGCAATTTTTGCCAGATTTCGCCATATTTCCCAACTTCGCATCGTTATCATCTGTCGCTGAAACGGAGTTTGCCCAAACATTACAAATCGCCGGATTTTCCAGATTGTCCTGAAAAAACCATGCGAAGTGTGACAATATGAAAAAAAAACGCTCAAGTCAAGGGCAAATGCAACCGAACGCAACTTCGAAAATTTGGCCTTGATTTTTCTCTCATTTCCGATGATAATACACAAACTTTGTGCTTCTCTTGGCAAGACCATGTTTTCAGGACAAAAAATCGAATATGTATCCCCACGAAATTTCCCGGCCGCCGATGATCGATAATCAAATCAACTACCGCGATTACCAGCGGCAACGCTCCATGACGCTGGGCGATCTGCTCTTGGAAAACCGCATCATTTTTCTGCAAGGGCAAATTGATAGCGGTAACGCGAATGAGCTTGTTATGAAACTGCTCTTTTTACAGAGCGAAAATCGTCGCAAGGACATCCATTTTTACATCAACTCGCCCGGCGGACACGTTGCGGCAACGCTGGCGATTTACGACACGATGCAAATCCTGAGTTGTCCGGTGGCAACGTATTGCGTCGGACAGGCGGCCAGCGGCGGCGCGATTTTGCTGGCAGGCGGTGCGAAGGGCAAACGTTATGCCCTTGCCCACTCGAAAATCATGATCCACCAGCCCTGGGGCGGCGTAGGCGGTCAGATTTCCGACATTGAAATTCAAGCCCAGCAGATTTTGAAGGACCGCGCGATGCTCAACGACATTTTGGCCCTTCACACGGGCAAAACCTCCGAGCAGATCGCCAAAGACACCGACCGCGACCACTACCTGGACGCCGAAGAAGCCAAAGCCTATGGCGTGGTCGATGACATCCTGCAAAAACAGGCCGTGACCGATGAAAAAGAGTAGAGGATGGGCTTCAGACTTCGGGCTTCGGGCTTCAGGTAGGGCGGTCACGCCGTGATTGCGCAGAAAAAAATATTGATAGGAAACATTGTGACGCGGATTTTTTCATCACGACCGACAAACGAATCCTGAATAAAACCATCACGGAAATCCAAGTTGTCAACCCGATGACTTTTATCGAAAGGCATCACCATGCGAACTGATACCCTGTTGCGTTGTGACGGAATGAAAATCCTGGCCCAACATCTTGGAATCGTTGAATCGGAACGTTTTGTGGCAATCATTCAACGTGAGCCATTCGATTACACGGAATGGCGTCAAAGCCAGTTTGCGGATGTGCCGTTGGATAAATTCCTGGAGGATGCCCGGAGTTTCAGCGAAAGTCTGGAAAAGCAGGGAGTCACGCCGTGACCGACGAAAAAGAGTAGAGGATGGGCTTCAGACTTCGGGCTTCGGGCTTCAGGCAGGGCGGTCACGGCGCGATTGCCGAAATGCTTAATTATCAACATGATAACAAATGGAAATCGCCCCGTCAGGGGCGAAGTACTTTAGCCCAGGGCAACGCCCTGGGAAACGAATCACCCCAAAAATCATCGCCCCGTTAGGGGCAGTGGAAAATGTCACAATCGTTTGCGAAATTCATTGCCCATGTCGTTTACAGCACAAAAAACCGCGAACCAATTTTGGCTGAACCAATCCGACAAGACCTTTACAACTACACCGCAGGAATTCTTAACACAGTTGATTGCATGACATTGGGCATCGGCGGAACAAGCGATCATGTCCATGTGCTGGTACAAATGTCAAGAACGATGACACTGGCAAAAATGGTTGAAGAGATGAAACGTGGCACATCCCGCTGGATAAAAACTCGCGGCACAAATTTTCAATGGTTTTCATGGCAAGGCGGATATGGTGCGTTTTCCGTGAGCGAGTCCCAGTTGACGTTGGTAAAACAATACATTGCCAATCAGGAAGAGCATCATCGCAAGAAAACATTTCAAGACGAGTTCAGAACATTGCTCAAGAAACACAATATTGCGTTTGATGAAAAATATATTTGGGGTTGATTCCACTGCCCCTACGGGGCGAAGTTGTTATTTGGGGTTGCCTTTCCCAGGGCGTTGCCCTGGGCTAAAATACATTGCCCCTTGCGGGGCGTAAGATAGCCGCGTCGTCCTGCGACGCACATGGCAGGACGGTCGCGCCGAATGCTCAATCACCAACACGATAACAAATGGAAATCGCCCCGTCAGGGGCGAAGAATTCATGTCCAACTGTGGAAGAATACCATGAGTTTCCAACAGTAAAGGAGAAAATACAACATGCCAAATCCTTATTTAGCCGAATACAACATGATTTGCGACTTGATTGATCAGGTCAAGAGCAACTGTTTTTAAAATTATAGCGTCATTTTCACCACAAAGGAGATCATCGTGAACCGACCTGCGGTTTTTTTTATCGTGTTTTGCCTGCTTTTCGTGATCCTGTCGGGATGTGGCAAAAACTCCGGTAATTCCACGATTTACTCATATCCCACAGAAAAAGAAGCGACGGAATACGTCGATTTCTTTGTCAAGGCGATCAATGCGGGGGAATACGAAAAGATTGATGAAACGATTGATCCGGGTGCGGCACTTATGTTCAGTAAGGATTTGACTGCAAAAATGAACGCAAAACAGAAAAAAGAGTATCTTCAAAGTATTTTTCAAATGGCTGAAATGCAAAAAAACAGTCTCAGGAAGGGCTCCGCACGATCAAGTCCTGTTCCACAAATGCGAAATATATTAGTGGAAGTGATCTTAGTGGAAACGAAGGAGTCCGCGGTTTTTCGGTTGATCTCACACTCAAGAGCGGTCAGAAAATCCCCGCTCAGGTGTTCTTGCTCTACAAAAATGACAAGGGCGAAACGGGAATCCATTTTGTGGCTCTTGTGCCCCGGTAATAATCGGTAATAAGTGTTTAAGTTTCCATCAAATGTCACGTCCCTAACGGGACATAACCCCCAACTCCGTAACTCAAATGCCTTTAATTCCTTATGTGATAGAAAAAAGCGGCCGCGAAGAGCGGGCGATGGATATTTACAGCCGGTTGCTCAAGGACCGGATCATCTTTCTGGGCAGTGCCGTCAACGACGATGTGGCCAACGCGGTGGTGGCCCAGTTGTTGTTCCTGCATTCGGACGACCCGCAGGCGGATGTGCATCTCTACATCAACTCGCCCGGCGGAAGCGTTACGGCGGGCATGGCCATTTACGACACGATGCAGTACATCGGTTGTGACGTGGCAACGTATTGCATCGGCCAGTGCGCCTCGATGGGGGCCGTGCTGCTGACCGCCGGGGCGGCGGGAAAACGCTTTGCCCTGCCGAACGCGCGGATTATGATTCACCAGCCGCTGGCCGGTATGGAAGGCACGGCGGAGGAGATTTTGATCCACGCGAAGGAATTCGCCAAGACGAAGGAAAAGATGAATAAAATTTTGATCAAGCACACCGGTCAGGACCTCGCCACGATTGAGCGGGACACCGACCGCGACTGCTTCATGTCCGCCGAAGAAGCCTGCGATTACCGCCTGATCGACAAGGTCATCGAGTCAGTGACGGTGACAAAGAAAGAGTGAGTGAGTTCAAAGTGCAAAGTTCAAAGTGCAAAGTTCAAAGTGCAGAGTTCAAAGTGCGAAGTGCAAAGACCAGAACGCAAGGTAGGAATAAAAAACACGTTGCACTTTGCGTTTTGCACTTTGCGTTCTGCGTTTTCCTGTGTTGTTGCACGTCGGGTTGCGCGAACCGGTTTCAGCACGCGGCGGACAAGTCGCTGTTGATTCAGGAGAACCTGCAACTCGACCAGGCACTGAGTATCACGCAGTATGAACTGATGCGCGCGCAACAGGACAACGACGCCTTGCGCAGACAACTCGAACAGGCACAAAATGCAGGCAATGGCACGACCGGGGATCGAATGCCGCCGTTGCGTTCCGAGTACGAACCTGTGAGCGGAACAGAAGCCTATCCCGCCTTTGACGCGAATCACCCGAACCTGCCGCCGCCGTCAAACCAAGTGCCGCAACGTTTCCAGCGACCGCAACAGGATTTGCCGCCGGAAATCCCGCCCCAGTCCTCCGCGGCGCAATACGTTGATACCCCGCCCGGTGCCCCGCAATGGTCTCCATATCGATAACAAGGCAGGGCAATCACGGCGAACGCCATATCGCCATCGACGGCAAAAAATCGCTTGGTACTTACGATGTCAAAGGTCAGCCGTTGCTCAATCTATTCCTGAAACTTGCCGACAATCACAGTTGAGTTATGTCCGCCAAAACCGAAGCTGTTACTGAGTACGTAATCCATCGTCTTTTCGCGGGCACAGTGCGGCGTGTAGTCAAGATCGCACTTGGGGTCAGGGTTGTCAAGATTGATCGTCGGCGGAATGACGCCCGTTTCAATCGCCTTGACGCAAAAAATCAATTCCACCCCGCCGCTACCGCCCAAAAGATGACCGATCTGACTCTTGGTACTTGAAATCGGAACGCGATATGCCGATTCTCCGAAGACCTGCTTGATAGCGTTCGTTTCGGCAATATCACCCAAAACCGTACTGGTTCCGTGCGCGTTGATATAATCAATCTGTCCGGGGTTGAGTTGGGCATTTTGCAGTGCCGACGCCATCGCATAAGCCGCACCCGTCCCGCTTTCGTCGGGTTGCGTGATATGCGTTGCGTCGGACGACGCCCCCCAGCCAAGCAGTTCGGCGAGAATATTCGCTTTGCGTTGTTGCGCGTGTTCAAGGCTTTCCAGCACGACGAGGCCACAACCTTCGGAAAGCACAAAACCATCGCGGTCCCGGTCAAAAGGGCGACTGGCCTTTTCCGGTTCGTCGTTGCGTTCCGAAAGGGCATGCATGGCACAAAAGCCCGCCAGTCCCAATCGCGTCAAAGCCGCTTCCGAACCGCCTGTGATGACAATATCCATTTCGCCGCCGCGAATCATCCTGGCCGCTAAAGCAACGGCATCCAACGAACTGGCACAGGCCGAGGCCACCGCATACGACGGCCCGTGCAGTCCGTAACGAATCGAAACAAGACCACCGGCGGCGTTCGGCATCATTTTGGGAATGGTAAACGGCGAAACTCGGGATGCCCCTTTTTCCAGCAACTTCTCGAAGTTCTTTTCGACTTCCGCCAAGCCACCGACCCCTGAGCCGATCAGGGCGGCACACCGCAAACGATTTTCCCGGGAAAAATCCACCCCGGCCTGTGTGATCGCATCCTCAGCCGCACAAATTGCAAATTGCGCAAAACGGTCGATTTTTTTAATCTCTTTCGGTTCAATACACTGTTCCGGGGCAAAATCAATACAATCACCGGAAATCTTCGTGCGAAAGCCGAGGTGCAACTCGTTCGTAATGGTACGAACGCCGCTTTTTCCATGGCAGAGTGCGTCCCAAACCGGATCGACAGAACAACCCAGCGGCGTGACATGACCCATTCCTGTGATGACAACGCGGGACCCCATGAGATTGGCACTCTTTCATTAACTTTTGTTGCGCGCAACAAACTAACAGCACATCAAATTAATGTGTTGTCGGGACGATAAGATTAGCCGGCATTCAGTCGCGATTCCACGTACTGGATCACCTGACCGACGGTCGAAATTCTTTCATCCTGACCTTCATTAATGCTGATGTCGAATTTTTCTTCAAAGGCAATCATCAACTCGGCAATGTCGAGCGAATCCGCCCCGAGGTCATTCGCAATATCCGTCTCGGGCGTGATTTGGTCTTTGCTGACGGCAAGTTGATCGGCAATAATGCTGATGACGTCTTCTGAAACTGAGGACACAGTGATTTCTCCTTAATTTTGGTAATATCGCTAAACAAACTTGGTGATTCAAAACCGGCACGACAAGAATGCCGTTTTCTTAATTGTGTGTTGAAAAAACGCTATACGGTCAAACCGCCATCGACCGGCAACACCTGGCCTGTGATAAAGGATGCCTTGTCGCTGGCCAGGAACAACACGGCGTTGGCCACGTCTTCCACCTGGCCGAACCGGCCAACTGGCGTTTGGTCTTTGGCAACCTGTTTGACGATGTCCGACAAAACGGCCGTCATGTCGGTATCGATAAACCCCGGGGCAACGGCGTTGACGGTGATGTTACGGTTCGCCAGTTCCAACGCAACGGTCCGCGTAAAACCGACCAGTCCCGCCTTCGAGGCACTATAATTCGACTGTCCCGCATTGCCCTGCAAGCCGCTGACACTTGTGATATTGATAATTCGTCCGTATTTGGCCTTGCGCATCGCTTCACAACACGCCCGGGTCATCAAAAACGGTCCACGGAGGTTGATCGCAATGACATCGTCCCACTGTTCATCTGACAATCGACGAACAAGCATGTCGCGCGTGATACCGGCGTTGTTGACCAGAATATCGACCTTGCCGAATCGCTCCAAAATCTCTTTGACCGCTTTGTTGACTTCTTCTGTGACGGCAACATTGCATAAGTAGGCAACCGCCTCACCGCCGTTTTGGTTGATACCGGTGACCGTTTGTTGCAACCGTTCGGCATTTGTGCCGAGACAGGCCACTTTGGCTCCGTTCGCGGCAAGGCCTTCCGCAATGCTCTGGCCAATGCCGCGCGTCGCACCGGTAACGACAGCCACCTGATCTTTCAGGTTCACCTGAAGGAAATCACCCACAATGTTTGATCCTTTCTCCGGTTCCCAAGACACCCGGTTTAACAGAATAACGCTTCGTATATCTAAAAATGTCAGACAGTTTCTATACCAAATTTATAACAAGTGTATCGTCAAATGACAATACCATTCATTTTGTCAAAATGACATTTTTTTAAATTTTGACGTGTTTGTTCGAGAAATACGACAGAATTTATTGTCAAAATAGACTTTTTCGGAAACTTATATTGGACGTAATCGGCTTTGCCGCGATTGGGCATTTGGTGTGAAGCGGAGCAAAGTTCAAAGCGCAGAATGCAGAATGCAGAGTGCAGAGTGCAGAATGTTTCAAATCAGAGCCGCGAGAGTTATCGAGCGGTCGAAGCAGGGCAAAGTTCAAAGTTCAAAGAGCAAAGTTCAGAGTGAAGATAAGGAAGCGGAACATTCTGCATTCTGCTCTTCTTTTCTTAGGAAATCAACATGAAAACCGGCGCAAAAATTGAAAAAACTTCCAGTTCAGGTTTCAACGTTCAAAGTTCAGGTTTCAACGTTCAAAGTTCAGGTTTCAGCGTTCAGAGTTCATGTTTCAACGTTCAGAGTTCATGTTTCAACGTTCAGAGTTCATGTTTCAACGTTCAGAGTTCATGTTTCAACGTTCAGAGTTCAGGTTTCAACGTTCAGAGTTCAAGTTTCAGCGTTCAGAGTTCAAGTTTCAGCGTTCAGAGTTCAAGTTTCAGCGTTCAGAGTTCAAGTTTCAGCGTTCAGAGTTCAAGTTTCAGCGTTCAGAGTTCAGGTTTCAACGTTTCAACTTGAAGTT
>WRMR01000076.1:0-10986 GCA_009776995.1 Planctomycetaceae bacterium
CCGTCATCGAAAGGCTGGGACCCTGGTGACTGACGCTTCCGCTGTCTTTCGAGATGGCCGTCTGATAGGGAAACTGCCCCTGGTTGTCCTGCGCCAGGATCAAAAAATTGGCCGCGCGGTTGAGCATTCCCGCAGGAACAGGGTGTCCGCTGTTGTGCAACGACCAGGCTGCCATGAGCGCGTTTTGCGTCATCGACATGTCGCCGGACGTATGGCTGTTGACGTTATTGCCGGTCATGTAACTCCAGGAACCGTCCCAGCGTTGCGTGCTTTGAATGTAAAAGCTGATGGCTGCCAAGTCCTGTTGATAACGGTTTGGATCCAATTCGCACAACAACACCGCCGAAAGCGACGCCGAATAAACGGGATGATCGAACTCGAACTCGCGCGACGATTTGATGCACGAACGGATTTTGGCCACCGCCTGCTGCACGACGCGGTGATTTTCCGGTGCCCCGTTCTTGACCAGCGCGAGTGCCGCCAGGGCAACGCCGCCGGTGCGATTTTCACTTGCCCCGCTTTTTTCGAGGTAGTCAAGCCCCCTGCCGATAGCCCGTAACACATCGGGATGCTCGGTCGTGAAACGCTGCGCCAAGACGTTCCCGCTACGAGTGAGCAAGAGCAGAGTGACCATCAACCGCAGTATGATCGGCGGGATTTTTGTTGCACACGGATGACACAGTTGATTCAGGACTTTCACAAATAACTCTCCATGATATTTGATTCCATTGTACCTTGAAAACATCTGCGATACAAGCAAGTGAAAGGTCAGAAATTTCGCGGTCGCGCAGGCAGGGAATTCCCCCCCCCCCTACTCGACCGGTCTCTGCGAGAAACAAAAAATCGTTGAGTTTTTTAATTTCTGACTGTGACGAATTGAACCGCAATCTCACGATTGCTCATCTGTCCGAAAACGCAACTCAAATTTTTTGATAAACTCGCACTCCTGCTCCGTCAAATCGTACAAGGGACATACCACATCGTCAATCGCATCAATCAGATGCTTTGAATAACGTAATTTGTACTCTTTGTACGTTGTGATATGTTTGTATTTCTTTGTCGCATGTTCAACCGCATGACGCTCCATGTCCTGGAGATACTGTTCATACAATCTTTCAATCTTATCGCAAACCGGAGCAGTAAAAGCATCCACTGGAACGGGAAACGACTCGATTTCATAGGATTTGAGGTCAAGACTGTTGGAATAAACCTGCTGATACCACCAAAACAAACCGCTTGACAAGACCGCTCCGATAACGCTGGTGATTTGTTTGTCAAAGCACAGCGACTTTTCCTTTGTTGATCCGGTTGGGTAATTCGTCATCACATTATAATACCGCCCGCCCGATGAGCGATAATAGACAGGAGTTCCATTGTTGTCAAGCAAGTCCCGAATGGGGGTGTGTTTTTTTGCAAACAGTTTTTTGAGAATCCGTTTTTCAATGGACAACGAAATCTTGGGTATCCGGCCTCTCATACAAAACTGGAAGCCATCGGTAAACTCTAATTTGCCAAGTAATCGTCCCAAACCGTTTCTCCCGGTCAGGCGGTTCATTCTTGTCGTCCAAAGACGCTCGCATTTTGTATTTGTTCTGGTCAAACCAATCATCGTGTGTCCGGTACAGGCATCGCGGAAAATTTGAACCGGTCTCTTTGCATACGAAGACACCCAGATCGTTTCGCAATGATCGAATAACAATTGGTGCAAAGCCGACATCGAATCGCTGGAAACGAATGCTAAGGGAACAATGAATGTCAAAAAACCATTCTTTTTCAGGCGGTTAAAACCGTTTTCGATGAAGAGCGAGAACGTGTCAAGTGAGCCTTTTCGGTGGATTTTGACTTCTCCGTCATTGCTCGTCGTTGTTTTCGCGCTTGAGTAATGCTCCAGAAAATAATTCTTGTGTTCCACAGAATACTTTGCGCCATACGGCGGATTGCCGATGACAATGTCGAAGCCGCCTTGTTGGAAAACATGGGGGAATTCCCTCCACCAGTGAAAAGGCTTGAAGATCGGTTCGGTTCCACAATTGAGGGGCATGGCGTCAATATCCGTTTCAATCAGTGAATTCCCGCAACGTATGTTTTCATCGAGGTCGTGAGAAAAATCTTCACCTTCTGAACATTTCATGGACAGGCAATACTTTGTGATTTCCACTGCCAAAGGGTCAATATCGACCCCAAAGATATTGTTGGTCAGTATTTTTCGTCTTTGTGCCAACGTCAATTTGCCAAAATACTTTTGATGCCAATCCAGCAAAAACTGATACGCGCCCGTCAGAAAAACCCCACCGCCACATGCCGGATCAACGATTTTCATGTTCGCGACATCCACCGGTGTTTTGTCTTTCAAAAGTTTGCCCACCGAATTTGCAACCATGTATTCCACAATGGGCGGTGGTGTGTAATAAATCCCCCCGTCCTTTCGGACTTCTTTTTCAAGGATGGATTCATAATATGTTCCGAGGTCTTCCGGTCTCATGCCATTTTGTTTGCCCTTCATGGGATTCCTGGGAGGATAAAATCATGAGTTTGAAACTCACAGAGCCGTAATCGTGAGATTACGGAATCATTTGTTGCGCAATCTTACGATTGTGGCTTTCCATCAATATCGCCATTCATTTCAGCGGCCAGACGAGCCAAACCTTCTTCCGTCGAGACGATGGGGCGGTAGCCGAAGTCCTCTTTGGCGCGGGAGATGTTAAACCAATGCGAGCGTGCCAGTTGTGTCACAAGAAATCGGGTCATGGCCGGTTCGCCACGCAATTTCAGTAAACTGTACCAGTTTTCAAGAAACCAGCCTTTGAACCACGCCGAGCAATAGGAAATCGATTTCGTAATCAAAGGGAGTTTGGCGATGGTCAACAGTTCATTGATGAAATCCCAGCAATTGACCGGCTGTCCCTGAGAAATGAAGTAACTGCCTCCTGCAACGGGACTTCCATCGAAAAGAGCGTCCCCGGCCAGAACGTGGGCATGCGCGGCATTTTCGACATAAGTGATGTCGATCATATTTTTTCCTTTTCCTATTCTCCGCAGTTTGCCAAGTTTGGCACTGGCAATCAGCCGCGGGAAGAGGTGGCAGTCGCCCGGCCCCCAAATCAAATGTGGACGCAACGCACAGGTCAGTAGTCCGTCACGACCGTTGGCACCTAACACGATTTGTTCGGCAAGGGCTTTCGTCGAGGAATAATGGGCAAGCCAGTCACTCGGATAGGGAGCTGATTCGTCAATGCCTTCCTGATTTTTGCCGTTGAAAACAACGCTGGGGCTACTGGTGTAAACCAGTTTTCTGACACCATTTTTGACACAAGCATCGATGACACAAAGAGTTCCTAGCGTATTAACCTCAAAAAACGGCTCCCAGTCACAGGAAATACCCGCAATGGCCGCCGTATGAAAAACGATGTCAATTCCTTGACAGGCCGCTTGTATATCGGACATGTTTCTTACGTTTCCCAAATGGACATCAACAGGATGCTGATCGTAGAACGCATGATGTGTCCGGCTGAAAACACGAACCTGATCGCCCCGGTCGAGCAATTGCCTGACGAGATATTGTCCCAAAAAACCGCCGCCACCTGTCACCAAAGCATACATGGCATTTTGTACAGTTAATACAAGTTTCCAAAAAAACACCAATCAAAGTTCTAATCATAAGGTGTATTGCCATCTGTGACAAGTCTTTTCACGACAATTGAACGATTTTTCTTGACAACAATTTGTCTGCAACCTAGTTTTATCAAACAGACATTTGGCAGCCAAATGTTTTTCGCTTTGGCAAAAAACGGGGAAAAATCCATGACGTCATCCAATCTACAGGATCACGAGGCAATTCGCGGACTTCTTGAAAAAGCATTGCGGCAGGTCGAGGCAACGCAATCGCAGGTCACGGTCGTTGAAACCCAGTTACACGAGATCAAATCGCAAATCGACCAGTCGTTGGAGGCAATTGATTCCGTTTTGCAACAATGGGAAACCCGTGTGCAACATGCGGAACAGGTTCGCGGTGATGTGGCCGCGACGCTCAGCGAGATGTTCGAGCAGATGACGCGCATTGTCAATGGTGCCCGCGATCAAATGTTACATCATCATGCCGGTGAATCCACCGCTTGCATTGCTACCGAACTGTTGCCGGAAAGTGAATTGCCGGAACCATCGGCGGTTGAAACTGTATCCGAGTCCGGGGCGGACATCCCCGTTGTTCCGACAGAACAAGCATCTGCGGAATCGCTGACCGGCAGCCAGGCGGGACAGCGGGCAACATCGTCGCTCAATAAAATGATTGCGACCATCGACGAAACGCATACGCCGCCGGACATCATGCCGGAAACAAAGTCTGAACCGGAACCTGTCACGGAAGAAGCGAAAGGCCCCGGGAGTGCGGATTCGGTGAGTGAATTGTTGGCCAAGGCGAGGGCTGTGTCCAGTGAACCGAACGAAACCGCAACCGAATTGCCGCCGCTCGTTGACGAAGAGGAGGACGCCGAAACCGTGAGCGAGTTGCTGAAAAACACGTCCGGATCGTTTGTAGCCCATTAAATCGGGTGTTGTTACTTGTCTTCCTTGCGCAATCTCCCGCTCCGCAATCGCAAGATTGCACTACGATTGCGGTTCCGGTAGGACTTCGGGCGAAATCTTTGCTTTGCCAGGTGACACGAGTGCCGTGTGTTTCGCGTTTTTGATCTTTTCGAGGTCGTCCACCGTTGTGAGATCGCTTTCGGCCTCTTCCCTGTTACCAAGCATATCATAAGTGACAGCCCGGTTCTGGTAGGCCGGAATGTATTCCGGTGACAGACGGATTGCGTTGGAGAAACTGTCGATGGCTTCCTGGTAATGTCCCTGGAATCGGAGGACAAGGCCGCGATTGTACCAGGCAATCGCGTAGTCCGGGGCGATTTCAAGAGAGCGGTCATAATCCCGGAGGGCGTCATCCATATCGCCCATGCGCGTATGAACGACGCCGCGATAACAGTACGCCTGCGAATCGTCGGGGACATGCTTGAGGACTTCGGTATAGTCGTTGATCGCCTCGGCAAAATCTCCGGTTTTCGCGTGAATGACACCGCAGTTGTACCAGGCTTTGGTGTTGGCCGGATCAATCCGGATGGCTTCATTGAAATCGGCCAGTGCTCCGTCCGTGTCACCGATGGCGAGTTTTGCCTGCCCGCGATTGAGAAACGCCTCACCGTTTTTGGGAGTGAGTTCAATCGCCCGGTCGAAATCCTCCAGAGCACGCCGGTTTTTGTTGAGTTTGATGTAAACGCTCCCCCGGCAACAGAGGGACTTGACGTTGGACGGACTCAGTTCGAGCGCCTTCGCATAATCCGCGAGTGCCTCTTCGTAATTTTTCGTGGTAAAATGGACGTAACCGCGATTCATATAGGCGCGATGGTCTTCGGCATTCAGTGTGATAACCACATTGTATTCCCGGATGGCTTCCGCGAACATTTCTTTCATTTCGAGAGCGTTTCCCCGGTTCCCATGCGCTTTGAGGTGATCCGGGTCACACTCTATGGCGCGATCATAATCTTCGATCGCCGCATCGACATTTTTCCGGACGATATGGACAAGCCCCCGCGCAACATAAGCATCGGCGTCATTTGCGTCACAAGCGATGGCCTGGTTGTAATCATCGAAAGCTGCATCAATATTACCGAGACTGAAATGGACCATCCCGCGATTGTACCAGGATTTCGAGTCATCCGGCTTGAGCTGGATCGCCTGCGTGAACTCATGGATGGCCTTTTGCGGTTCCCCGTACTTCATATACGCACAACCGCGATTATAGTATGCGATACTCTCGTTCGGCGAATATTTCAGGACGGAACTGTAGCATTCGATGGCCTGCGAGAACTTCCCGAGCATTTCGCAGGCGTTCCCACAACAGTAGTAGGCCTGTGAACATTTGGGACTCAACTCGATCAATCGCGAAAAGATCACGATCGCCTGATCGTATTCTTTCCGGCGTACATAGTCGAGTCCCAAATTGAGAATTTCTTTCTCGTCAAACATGTCAAACGCTTTGTTGTTTCAATCATGAGGCAGTCATGCCCCACCGATCATGATTCCACCGGCCTTGCCGCCTCCGAAAATTGCATTGTGGCAAGATTAAAAACACTTTCTCCGACGGTCAGTTCCGGCGATTCAACCGGTTCGGGCGACGGGTTTAATTTGGTCGGGTCGTACATCCAGGTTACATTTCGACCTGCCTTTTTTGCCATGGCCAGCGTCCGGTCGAGTCTGTTCATGACGTCCGTTTCAGACTGATCGTCCACTGCTTCGGTGACGGCACAGGTCAGTTGGATGAAAACGTTCCTGATTCGATCACCCAGGATCAATTCCGTATGCCCCGCTTCCCGGCGTATCCGTTCCACGAACGCAACAGTCTTTCTCAGACCGCTGTTGGATGACACGCTGACCAGGCAATTCCCCGAATACAATCCGATAAAATCCTTGCCTTCAATGTGTTGATCGATCCATTGAGCCAATGCCGACAATATTCTGTCACAGGTACGAATGCCGATTCTATTGTTCAGTTCCGTAAAACCGGCAATATCATACAGGGCGAATGTCAGCTTGGTTTTCTTGTGCCGTGCCTTCTGCCACCACTCCCAAAGGTGAGTCTGGAACGCGATGAGATTGTTCAAACCTGTCGCCGGATCGGTGAACGTTGCGTTCCGGTTGATCGCCCCCAGGCGATTTTCCGAACGGGCAATCGCAACGAAGGCACGATCCTGGATGTCCCGCGTGTTGTGGCGTGCCTTGCGAAGGTTGGCAAGCTCCTGAATCAGGCTTTCCACCGCGTCCGTTGCGCTTTCCAGATGCGTCAACTGATCCAAATTGCTGAGAGTTGATTCAATCTGTGACGTCTGCTCCAGGCTGGATTGGTCGATCGCTGCGGCCAATTCTTTCAGTTCGCCGAATTCCTCGACTCGCGAATGAATGTTAGCGGTAATCTTCGATTGGTTTTTCAGATAATTCCGACAGTCATCGGCCAGGTTATGACACGCCCTCCGGACTTCCTCCAGGGATGCGTTGCCTTGCATGGAACGCAACTTTTCGTCCAGTTCGCCCGCAAATTGACCGCTTTCCATCATGATGAGGTTCAGTTTGTGGATCGACGTTTCGATGCTCTTGTCGGCCGCCAACCAGATTTCGGTGCCTTGCTCGAAAATGATGTTCATCAGGTTGTCATCGAACAATTCCTGAACCGGAGTGACTCGCGTGATCTCCGCCGATTCGTCTTCAAGGTATTCTTTGACGTCGATGGTTGCAATTTTCTCGAGTTTTTCTTCCGCAGTTTCTTCGACGGGCAACCCGGTTTGGCCAGGTTTTTCGTGATCGGATTTTTTGAATCTGCCGAAAAGCAAGATCAGACGATTCTTCATGCCTCTGAGTGCCTGCATACGCAAGGGCAGGGTTTTGTCATTCAAGAGGTTACGTTTGATATGAGCCCATGCACTGCGCAAGTCAGTCGGGCCAAACCCCATCAGGGTGGCGATGACATAGCCTATGACCACGTTGGCCGCAAGCACAAAAATCAAAAACAGTATGATTCCTAAACTCATCACAAAAGTTTGGTCAAATCGTCATTGGCCAACCCGAACGAAACACGGCAATCTCCAATATGAAATTTAGGATATGAAACAGAGACTAAACTTGGTAAATCATGTATTTTACACAATTATATGGGTTTCTGTGAAAATAGCCAATGTATTCGCATTGAATCAAGTACTGTAATCATAATATCGAACGTCATTTGACGGACATTTTTTTCTGTCCTTTGTACCACTAACATTCAAAATCACGGTACACATAACCCCGCCACAAAATGGACTTTTCAGAAATTATCCAAGTGCTATGTACATAAGACTTCAGGTCTCCATAAACGACCAGTTTGTGACGGAGTACGGTAAAATTCGTATGATTCCATCACTTGTCTGGACGGCCACAAAAAACAATTCGGGGTAGTCATTGTCAAAAAGGGGTTTGTTAAAAAGTGGTCATCAGCCCCGGAGTTGACGGACAGAGATTTTCCCATCATACTGAAGCTATTGAGGAGGTATCATCATGTCCCGCAAGTCTGGTTTGAAACGACGAAAAAGTTATCCGCCCGAGGTTCGTGAAAAGGCGGTGAAGTTGATCACGAAGTTGGATTACATTGTATCGGTTGGGGCATGTCAATCGGCCCTCACTCCAATGTCATTTGTGGCGTAAAACAAGAGGTCAAACGATGCCGTTATCGAATCTCCGGGCCATCCTGGTTGCCGCCATCATTTCGCTGATTTGCATGTCGCGGACGTCGATTCGCGAACAGGTGTTGCTGAACGCTTGCCGCAGGATTCAGCAAACCGCCTTTGTTCGACCGACGGAGCAGGACTTGTTCGAAGGTGCCCTCGAAGGCATGACGGCGAAACTCCGCAACAAGTACGGCGATCATTATTCCGCTTATGAAAACCCGGTACAACAGCAAAAGAATCAGGACAGTCTTGAAAACCAGCTTGTCGGGCTGGGCGTCTTGCTCGTACCGTCGGGCAAATCGCAGAGCATACAGCTTTTCCCGTTGCCAAACTCGCCCGCATTGAAAGCTGGTGTGCATTATGGCGATCTGTTGCTCAAAATCGAAGGCGATGACGTGTCAGGCATGTCATCGGCTGAGATTTCCAAAAAACTCAAAGGTCAGGCCGGTACGAAAGCCACGCTGCTCGTGCGGCGAACTGATGCGACGCAGGAATCGGATCAGGAAGTGGAAGTGACTGTCACACGGGCACGGATGCACCTGCCCAGCGTACTTGGTGATCGTCTCAATCATGATGGAAGCCAGTGTTACACGCTCGAAACCGCACCGGACATCGGTTACATTGCCCTCAACAAGACGTTCTGTGATTCAACGCCGTTGGAAATTGCCAAGGCACTTGAAAAATTGAACGAATCGCAAGGGATTCGGGGCGTCATACTTGACCTGCGGAGAAATCCCGGTGGCTATTTGAATGCGGCGGTCGGCGTATGCAACCTTTTTCTCAACGAAGGTGTCATCGTCACGACGAAGCAGCGAGGGTTCACCGACACAATCACCGCCCGGGGAACCGCGATTTGGGACAAACCGGTCGTCGTACTCATGGATTCGATGAGTGCCAGTGCGGCGGAGATCGTGGCCGCGTGTTTGCAGGATCACGGAATCGCTGTCGTGGCCGGAACGCGGTCTTACGGCAAAGGAACGGTGCAGGAAATGATCAAGCTGCCGCTCAACATGGGGACGATTCGCGTGACCAAGTCGGAGTATTTCCGCCCGTCGGAAAAGAACATCAATCGCGGCAACAAGGCCGATGACGACGAATGGGGCGTTTCACCAAACGACGGCTACTCGTTGGAATTATCCGACCGCCAGAAGGTCGTGACATATCGGATTCGCGATTTGCGGACGATTATCCCCGGTGAGGAACTCGGACGGCAAATCAACCGTCTTGTCGAGCATGTCACAACAGGCGAATTTGAAGCGGACGACGATTTGCAACTGCCGCCCGACGACAGCAGTCCGGTCATGGAGTTGCCGTCTGGAACGGAAGTGTCCGACAATACAAAGAAGCCATTTGTGTTGGATGGAACCGCTCCGTACTACGACCCGCTCCTTGATCAGGTGATGGAGTATTTCCAATCGCGATGATGTCTCCAAAAAAGGTAGTTCAGGGCAAGACGCCTTATCTCAGAACGCTTTGTGCCAAAACACAATTCTGATAGATTCTTTCTGTCTATTTCACTTCACGCTTTAACGAGCGTTATCTATTTTTCAATAAACTGATTGCATAAATGCCATTTCACATGGGTATTTTTCGTTATAGATTCTTCATTATGTATCAAAAGAAAAACCACAACAGCCGCAAATTTCGACATTATGAGTAAAACTGTTACTTTCCATGAGATGCATAATCTATATTACTAACAAGAAGGACACCAATGTCAGCCGCATGTCCCGTCATGCACAGGACGACGAGTTTCGTTTCACAACAGCGTTTGAGGTAACAACAATGAGAAGAACTTGTGTAACACTTTCCACGGTCGCCCTGATCGCGTTGGTCGTCAACGCGTTTGCGGCGAATCCGGTGAGTGAGGTCAAATGGTACGGTGCATCAGACAGAGCAGTGGCCGTCAACATTGGCTTCAAGGAAAACGACTCACGTAAGAATGCGTCCGGACCCAAAATCACGTCTAACGCACACAGTAAAGACTTCCCGGGTATTTACTTTATCTGGGACTCGAAGCAGTCGGACAACGGCTATCTCAAGGTGAACGCCGCCGTGTTCGACATTTATGAAAGCTTCACATTAACAAGTAAGGAATCCAACAAGTATTTTGATTTTGTGATTGCTCCGATCGACGGCCAGGTATCGACCGCCGACGGGTGCTACGTCTTTTACATCCCCAAAGTCTATAACAACAAGAACATCAATATGGTGTTCATTGGGGAATGGAAGGAAAAGGATTTGCCGCCACCGGAAGAATTTACCCGTGAGATTACGGTGATTTTCCAAGGCATCATGGAGGATGGCTGGGGTGCAGTTCACAGCCTGACACGTCCCATTGTGTACACCTCCCTCACGGCGGACGTGATTCCTGTGGAGATCAATTGGGCTGCCGTGTATAACGCCTATGCCTCGGACAGCAACCTCACCGGGGAATTCGTGAGTTTCACAGAAGAGCGGGTGACAGGTTGGAATGCGAGCGGTCTGGTGACCGAAAGTTATGCCGTTAAGCGGCCAAACCTGTTTGTCAGCAAGGCGCAGGTGATGGAGACGGACGATAACGGGTTGACCGTGTATTTCAAGCCTGACTTGGATGCTTTGAAAATCACCCGTGAGGTGATGGTGGTTTTTGAGGGAGAATTGAACGGAGCGATTGACGAAGTGAGCCGTCAGCCGTTTGAGATTGTATTCGACCGCTTGACGGACGATGCGATTTCCGTGGCGATTGACTGGGACGAAGCGT
>WRMR01000076.1:11166-13258 GCA_009776995.1 Planctomycetaceae bacterium
GTGGACTGGGTGGAAGGCTGGAATATCCGAGGTCTTGGGGTCGATGGTTCTTCGAGTGAATTGCAACCGGATTTGACCCTCAGTAAAGCCGTGCTGGAGCAGGCCAGCAACCTGACCGTGTATTTTTACCCGGAACTGTCGCTGACGGACACCACTGTGACCGTGATGGTGGTTTTTGAGGGAGAATTGAACGGAGCGAATGGCGAAGTGAGCCGTCAGCCGTTTGAGATTGTGTTCGACCGTTTGACAGACGACGCGATTTCCGTGGCGATTGACTGGGACGAAGCGTATGGCTCTTACATCGGCAACAGCAACCTGACCGGAGAGTTCATGAGTTTCACCGAAGACAGAGTGATTAGCTGGGATGCAAGCGGTCTTGTAAACCAAAATTATGCCGTTTCGAGGCCGAATCTGATTGTCAGCAAGACATCATTGGAGCAATCCACTGATCTGACCGTGTATTTCAAACCTGACCTGGAGACTTTGCATGTGAATGTTACAGTCACAGCCGTTTTCTTGGGATATCTGGCAGGACAATCCGGCGAATACTGGGGAATAGTCAGCCATCAGGATTTTGACATCACGTTCAGCAGATTCTCTGCCGAAGAGATTCCCGTGACAATCAGCTGGAATGACGTGTATGACGATTATGCTGCCTGTGCAAATTTCAGAGGCGATTTCGTTGGTTTCAACGAAGGGAGGGTGCTAAGTTGGGGCACAAGCGGTCTTGTGACACAAAATTTTGGTGTTTCGCGACCAATGCTGACTCTCACTAAAACCATGTTGGAGCAGGCTTGCGAAAGCGGGGATGACCTGATCATCTATTTCACACCGGAACTGTTGCCGTTGGAAGAGGAAGAGTATATCATCATATCATACGACCGTTACGTCTATTACATGACTGTGTGGTACAAGATTTACTATGATGACGACACGTCTGAAGAGACTCGGGGACGTTTACTCCGTTATGGTGGTGCAGCTCATTATAATGAACTCCTCGTGTGCTATGGCTTGGACGAACTTCCGCCGGATTACTATCTCTATGGAACGTACGCATATCTTGATGAAAGCTATGCAGATTTCTATGATTACTGGGCGGATGAGATTGCCCCCGGCCTGATTATGTCAGGTGCTGATTTGGATCCTAAAAACTTCGGCACGCCACGTAATCCACAACCTTGATGTGATTGAACCTTAGTGTTCACAAGCAGGACGGGGCGGCATTCGTTTGCCCCGTCTTTTTTAAAAAAATACCAGACAAAAAACTGTTTGATGCAGGCCTGTTACAACGAGTATAGGACCATCGTCAATACCGCTATGCAATCTGGAACCGTTTCCATTTTCGCGCGGTCGATGTTCGAACGCTTTGCGAAAACAATTTTGCGGCGGGCATCGGGAGGGAAACCCGGAGTTGTCGGTGGTGCCCCCCCCCGGTTTGAGACTCTGCTTTTATCGCCTATACTGGTTTCAAGGTAATAAATAGGTGTTTTTCTGATGTAAGTGCAATTATCATTCCCAATCATCAAATTCCTCATGACTGCTCTCCTCGACAAGCCGCTTGTGATTGGCTCGCATACGTTTCAAAGTCGCATGTTTGTCGGGACGGGACGCTATGCCTCGTTCCAAATCATGCAGGAAGCACTCGACCTTTCAGGTTCCGAATGCGTGACCGTTGCCGTGCGACGTGATCGTCTCATCAACGCTGAAGGGCAAAATATTCTCGATTTTATTGATACGCAACGTTATACCATTTTGCCGAACACGGCGGGGTGTTTTTCCGCCGAAGACGCCATTCGCGTTGCCCGGCTCGGTCGCGAAATCCTGTTGCAAACGGGCAATCCCGGCGCGAACTGGGTCAAGCTCGAATGTCTGGGCGATACGAAAACGCTGTTGCCCGACCCCATCGAAACCCTCAAGGCGACCGAAACGCTTGTCGGTGAGGGCTTTGAGGTCCTCGTTTACACTTCGGACGACCCGCTCATGGCCAAACGGCTCAAAAATGCCGGGGCCAGTGCGGTCATGCCAGCCGGCAGTCCGATCGGCAGCGGCCAGGGACTGCTCAACCCGAACGCGATTCGTATTTGCATGGAAT
>WRMR01000077.1 GCA_009776995.1 Planctomycetaceae bacterium
GCTTTTCGGTTGACTGCGGTAAATTTCGTTTTCATGACGATACGGCTTGCCGTGATACGGAATCAACACCAGGTCGATGGCGAGCCGTTGCCTGCCACGCGAAAGATTGCTCGGCAAACCTTCCGCGAGGACTTCGTTGATTTTTTTCTGAAACGCGTCGTACTCCGGCAAGGTTTTCAGGATCGCCGCCGCGACCGTGCGATCATCCGGACATTTCTGTAAATTCCGGCAAACGGCGAACAAGGACTGGATGTGGCAAAGTGCGCAAAACAGCACCCGAATAAAAACCGAGTTCGGACATTCGCGACCAGGATGCTTTTTGTCGAAAAGTTTTCCGACCTCGCCGGCGAACCGATCTTGAACATGCGGAAAACTTTTGCTATAATTTTTCCTGATTGAGCCCATTGTTTTCCTCCTGAAAATGGTTGATTGTATTTGACACAACCTTTTTACCAGAAAAACCTTGGGCTTGTCTATACCAATTTTTTATGCGGGAACCTTTCTTGGGAACTACTGATATTTGCACGACGCGACACGATCGTGCAAGACAAAACGTCCCTACACGGAAAAAAACAAAAGCGAACACGCTTTCAAAATCCTGGGACGGATTGATCCTGAAAAAGTGAAGCAACCCGACTCGTGGGCAAAACGTTTTTTTGACACGTTGAAAGATCATTGCGCCCATGAATGAGAGTTTGGCCGTCACAGAAACCAAGGCGTCTTGGCTGAATTTGACTGAAAACTTTTCCGGCGAAAGATATGACAACCTCCCGCGATATTTTGATCGGACTGTTGCTCCTTGGGGTGATGTGTTTGTTCGGTTGTAAGAAAAAGACTGAACAAACGCTTCCCTTGCCGCAACATTCTGTTGCTGAAGTCCAACAGGAACAGCAGCACTTGCCGCCGGGGCTTTTTGAACCGGCCTCTTCGTTGGATGCTGAAGATGCACCTGAGGAACAAGACAACGTTCCACCTGATCCCGGCACGGTCAAAACACGTTTTGAGCCGTTGCGCAATCCCGGTACTCCGGTTGTTTTGGCCGAACAGGAACGGAAGCGAACCGGCTTTCAACCCGGCGGCGATTTTTCACTCGATGCGGTGGTTTCCATGGGCGAACTGCTCCGCAAGGAATGGCCGCAACTTCCGCCGTTGGACGAACGGGCATTGCGTTCGCACGCCATTCGTGTCATCAAGGGGAAGCACCTGACGCTTTACACCGACCTGGCGGCACCGCCGGAAATCAACCGTCTGCCGGAAATCTTCGACCTCGCTGTTACGGAATACTGCCGCTTTTTTGGCGTTGATCCGAAATATTGTGCTGCCTGGCACATGCAGGGGTGTTTGATCGACGACCTCGAAAAGTTTCGTGCCGCTGGTCTGTTGGGAACCTTTCCGACACATTTACCCGGCTATTCCGTCGATGACCGTCTTTGGGTTCTTGAGCAAAAGTCTGATTATTTCCGGCGGCACCTGCTCCTGCACGAAGGCGTCCATGGTTTCATGAATTTCATGTTTGGCACCTGTGGGCCGGTCTGGTACATGGAATCGACCGCCGAGTATCTCGCAACTCATCGCTGGGAGAACGGGCGGCTCGAACTGGGCGTCATGCCGGAAAACACCGATGCCGTGCCGGGTTGGCGACGCATCGAACTGGTCAAAAACGACGTGCAGGCGGGCAATCTGAAAACGGCTGATCGCGTCATGCGGTATTCCGGACGGCAACTGGAATCCCCGACCGATTACGCCTGGGTTTGGACTTTCGGGTTTCTGCTCGACCGCCATCCGCAATACCGGGAGGTGTATCGCGACATGGCGAGATGGCTGACGTTCCGGGATTTCTCAAACCGGTTTTATCTGTATGTTGACCGGGCCGGACATTGGAATGAACTGCAAATTGCCTGGCTCGGCCTGCTCGACGAACTGGAATACGGCTATGATGTGCCGCGCATGGTCATCAAGCCGCCATCGGGCAAACCGCTCACCTCGTCGGAGGTGGCATTCGATGTCGATGTCACAGGCGGGTGGCAAAGCAGCGGAGTGATGCTCGAAGCGGGACAAACCTGTCGCGTCACGGCAAGCGGACAGTACCGGCTTGAAGCCGGTCCGCAAGTCTGGTACGCGGAACCCAATGGTGTGACGTTTCGCTACCACAACGGTCAACCGCTCGGCCTGTTGCTCGGTGCCGTTGTACCGGACGGGCTGTTCGAGACGGATACGGAGATTTCGCCGGACAACGTGCCGTTCCTTTTTCCGATACTCATCGGACAGGGAATCGAACTGACGCCGGAGCAGTCGGGCACGCTTTACCTCCGCATCAATGATTCCCCTGCGGAACTGGGCGATAACCAAGGAAAATGCAAGGTCGTCATTGAAGCAAATGAGCAATTTCAGGCAGGACGATCACGGTGAGATCGTATTTTTGGAAAACAATACAGTGACAAGTCCGGCTTCGAATATGAAGTTGTGCCAAATTAACGTAAACACTTCAATCGAAGCCAAAAGGAGTATCACCCGATCTGGAAAATCACGTTATTCCTGTCGAAAAAAATAAACTTCTCTATCCTGTCCGGTGATTTTTTGGGGAAGCCTTTCACGCGGCATGCGGATACGAATGTCATCGCCTGTGGGGAGCGGTTCGGCCTCCGCCGGTTCTTCATCCGCAGGTTGGGGGTGCCAATCATCCCCACTCACACCGTCGTCATCCCGGCTGTTGCTTCCGACGCTGTAAAGCAGGTAACCTGGTTGCGGCTCGTGCGAATCAGTTGCGTCATGAGAATCCGTGGTCGGTTGCGGTTCCAGACGATAATGAAACGGTTCGCCATCGGTAAACGGATCGTCCGGAATGGTTGCGAGATACTTCTCGGCCAATTCGTCTAGCGAAGCCGGATAATGCCTGTGGTCGTGTTTGTACAACTCCAGCGCAATCGCAATATTCAGCAAACGGGAACGCGTTGCTGTTTTATAGTGAGCCGTGACGGCACTTAAAAACAAAGGGTATTCCAAGGACAGGTTGAAATCAGAAATGATTTGAAAGGCAGTCACAGCTTGGCCTTTCCACATGTACTGCTGAACCAGTGTCATCATATTCCCATGCAGATTCGACGCCATTTCATGACGTTGATATTGCGAGGAAAATGCTTCGATTTGCCTTTTGCCCGGCGGCTGCGTTGCGATTTCATCCCAGGCGTCAAACTTTTTTTGCAGGTCTTTCAAAACCGGCGTCCAGACGGTGGTTTTCAGCAACGGGGCAACCCAAAAATACATGGTTGTCTCGTAAGTTGATGGGGGCGACGATTGTAAAGTCAGGAAATCCGGCAGGAACGCCATCATTTCAAATTGGATTTGCATCAATCTCATTCGCGTCTGAAACACCAGGTCGGAAACCGGCATGAGGAAATCATGCAGTTGCCGTTCGTCACGCAGCCGGATCAATTGCTCGGACGAAAGATCACCATGGCGGATGATGTCGATGAAAGCCAATTCCGCCTTCTCCCGAAACCCGACGGCTGTCGCAAAGTGGAAATCCGATGTCGCATGACGCATTCGGGCGTCGGCCAATCGGGCGATGGTCATGGCATCGTGGATTGCCAAGTCCGTGTCGCCGATGGTCAGCGAGTGCATGACGCGGCATTGCAGACCGTAAACCAATTCACGGGCAAACCGGAGATCGAAATCCGAAAGTTCGCGCAGTAACGTCCGTTTGTTTTCCCGCACGATGGGGGCGTAATAATCGGGAAACCGCACCGCTTCGCCGAACAGGTCAAGGGCTTTGTTGTTGGCCGCGAACCACTCCGCCATTTCGAGCATCGCGGCCCCGTCCCACGGCCTTTCGAAGAGCGGGTTCATTTTCTCATTCAACCGGTCACTGAGGGACACGGCCTGTTCCGCATCATCATCTGTGTTTTCGTCTGCCTTGAACCGCTCTTCAAAAAACTGATAGGGCGATTGATAGACGGCATCCGGCACATTGTGACCGGGAATGGCCAGCATTTCGTTCAGTATGCCGCCAAAGAATTTTTGCTGTTCCGGCGATGAGTCGCGGTACATCTCGACCATCCCGAATCGTTCGAGCAGGAATCGAAAACCGTTGTCTTCCGGCTTGCATTTCGCGGCAAACCGCTCCTCAAGGGCGGCAATGACGTCGATGAACCCTTCGTCGTTGAGCGGTCTGGTGACATGCGTTGTTTCCGGCGAAATCACGACATACGGTACGCAATACCGCATGAAAAGGCTGATGACGCAAAAATACAACAGCCAGCCGCACATTATCAATCCGACATGACCGAAAGCCTTGAGGTGCTGACGTTTATCCTTTTCCAACTTGCCTAACCGCCAGGTCGCAAGCTGGGGTATGAACCACATTCCGCCGATAATGGCGATCATGAGAATCAGCATCGGGATGTTTCGCAACAAGAGCGTTTCAAAACCAAACCAAAAGCTGACAAAGCACAACCAAAAGGGGCTGAGAAACCACCAAGGATTCCGCCACCATCGCTTGGGCTTTGGTAGGGGTTGATCGGTGTTTGCCGTGACGTCTGATGTTGGTTTCGACTCCCCGCTCATGTCTGAGACACCTTTCAATTCGCAAAATCCCCGTAAAACATGGCATTAGCGTCAAGCCAGAGGTAAATCGCATGCCGGTCTTCGTCGGATAGGTTGATCCGGCTTTTGTGGTTGGAGTCATCCAAAATCGCGGTCAGGGGGCTTTCATCAGCTCCACAGCGACCGGGAAGCGTTGTGCTTTGTTGAATGGATTCGCCGCCCCATTCGTACCAGCGTAAAAACGGACGCATGCTTTGATAGGACTGCGAAAATCGACCCGCTGGTGTGCCGCGAAGATCGGTTTGGCCTTTTCCTTCGCCCGTCGTGCCGTCGTGACAGGAAACACAACTGCGGTCGAGGATCGGCTGGATCAATTCGGGATAATGGAACGGCATACTGCCCTGCGGACTGGGAACAAGCTGTTGCGGACTTCCGGGAAGAGAAACCGCAGTGACCGGGGACGAATGCAATGGCTCATGGCAACCAATGCAACTGCGCCGCTCACCCGGTTGCAGGTAAACGTCGCTGCGCATCGTTTGCACGGCTTTGCCATCGGCGTCCACCGCCTGGAAATAGACCGGCTTGTTGGCCGGAACCGAAAAATACGCGGAACCGTCGTCGTTGACTGACACAGTACCCAAAAGCTGCCTGCCGCCTTCGGCATTTGCGTGTCCCAAGCGAGGTGAGTTGGCCGTCCAATCCGGCCATTTCGGAATGATCTCAAACACACGAAGTTCCGTGATTCTGCGGTTTTCCGGCAACGGTGCGAAACTGTTTTGCACGTTTTGGAGATAAAATTCGCCGGTTTCTCCCAGCGAATCATCGCGGCGATCCTGGATCACTGCCGGGAGAGGTCGCGGCGCAAGCGGGATCGGGTACTGGCAGGAAATATCCTCATCCTCATAGAGCAACTCGCGATTGCCGAATCTGTCGAGGTAATACAGACCGGTTCGTCCGGTGTCATTGCTACCCGCCCCGAAACAACCGAGCGGCTCGCGGCTGTAGGACACGAGATAATAGTCTTCCGAAAGCGGCCAGGGGCTGTGATAATACGTCGCAGGCCATTGGTTCGGCGTTTCAGGAAAATCCACTTCCGGCGTGATCCGTTCCAGCGAATCCAGCAAATCTTCGGCGGTTTGTGAGTGGTACGCGGTTTGGGTCGGGTCGAGAATCACGAGCGAACCGCCAGTATTGGCATGATGCGCCCCCGCGACGAACATGATTTTGTGCGACCCGGGAATCGCTTTGGGCTGGTAGCACGCACTGACTTTCTGCGTGTAGCTGCCGAAAAGCACCGACGCTTGGGTCCCGTCCGGCGAAGACGTCCAAAGTCCATGATAATGAGCCGCGCTACGGTCCACGTAATCCCATCGCGAATAGACGATGCGGCCGTCATGGAGCAGAGCCGGGTGCCATTCGTTGGTCTCGTGATACGAAAGCGTCCGGACATTGCGGCCGTCTTTGCCCATCCGCTGGAGTGTGTAAACCGGAAGCGGCTCCCAGACGTTGTTGCATCGGATAAAACCGCCCCGCCGTGTTGACAGGAACGCAATTCCGCCGTCGGGGAGTTCGCAGGGATCAAAGTCGTCGTAAATGCCGTTCGTCAATTGTTTCAAGGATGAACCGTCAACGGCCAGCGAATAAAGATGAAACTTGCCTTCCGGTTGGGCGAGGTAATCCAGCGTGTGATTGTGAAAATCGTGTTGTCCCAGTTGCGTCCACTTGACGTTTTGTGGTTTGTCGTCGAACGAACCAACCTCGCAGAACGCAAAATACAGCGTCCTGGCGTCATGTGACAGCGAGAGCGTCGTGTATGCCCCTTGCGGCAATTTCCCGGCGGTGAGACTCCGGGTTTCAAGCGAATCGCCGGGTTTGGTCAGAATACAAATGTCGCCGCCGAACGTACCCGTGTTTTCATAAAAATAACCGACGTACTCGTGCAGCATCTGACAGACAAAGCGGTTGCGTTTCATAAATACCAGCGGCGTGTCCTTGTACAAGGGATTCTGAAACGCCATGTCGCGCAACTGCCAGCGGAGCTTCCGGTAAAGCTCCAGCCGTTGGGATTCGTTCAGGGATTCAAGCCGGGTGGTTTCCATTTCAGGAACAGTCGCTCCCAAGTCCGAGGCCAGCAGTTGGATACGTTGCGCCAGGTCACGAATCGCTTCCGGGTCGCTCATGGTTCTGTCTTTTTGCGATTCCTGAAACGCCCAGTCCTGCTCGACCAACGCGACAAGCCCCGGTTCTCTTTCCCCGGCGGCAAGGGAAAACGCACCACCTGCGCACAACAGCAAAACAATCATTCCAAACATTTTCAAACAGGAAATTTTCATAAGGTGCCTCGAAAAAAGTGATTCCGGTAACTGCTATTGGAAAAGGTTCCTTTTTTGAGATTGTAACAATAAAAAGAACAACAAGTTACCATTCTCAATAAAGAATCATTGCCATGAAGGCGAAACATTATTATCGATCAGGAAACGCAAAAAGTCAAGCTCATAATGGATTGGAAGACAGGAAAAACCGGAAAGCGTTTGGCCGCCGACAGTGCCAAAAAAACTTCCGTAACTCTTGATTTTTCCCAAAAACGGAGTAAAATGACGCTGCCGTTTGCTAGTCGCCATGACATTTCCGCAATATACGCGATGAAATACATGTCATGGGATTGGCGTTCAGCAAGACATGAATATTCCTCTTCCGTTCAAACATCAAGCCCAATTGGGGGACATATCATGCGGATATCCTAATCATTTTCGAGATGAAACATTCAATTTCCATTTCTCAGAAGAGATGGCACAACAAAATATGTTGTTGCCATGCTTGTTTATTGTTTTGATGATTAAGGAACGCATTTCATGGATTATTCCCCTTTTCAACTTCCTGAAATCAACGACGTGTCCATGCAAATCGACCGCATGACACGTATCGAAAGCGTTATCAGCGAACGGGCGATTCTGGTCGTTGTGCCGTTGAGCGGTGACAAACGGCACGATCATGCTTTGTCGCTGGAACACCGCATGACCGATTCCAACATTGACGCGGAATTTGCCGAACTTCGAGGCTTGGCTGAAGCGGCCAACGCGGTGGTGGTGGGACAACTGTTGCAGCGTCGGCATACGCCGGACAAGACAACGTATCTCGGCCAGGGCAAAGTTGAGGAACTCAAGCAGATGATCGCGGCTCTCGACGCCGACCTGATCATTTTCGACAACGACCTGAACCCCGGCCAGACACGGAACCTCGAAAAGACGCTGAAAACAAAGGTCATTGACCGAACGGAGCTGATTCTCGACATTTTCGCGTCACGGGCGCAGACGCATGAGGCGCGATTGGCCGTCGAGCTGGCCCAGTTGGAATATTCATTGCCGCGTCTGAAGCAGATGTGGACGCACCTGGAACGCCAGCGCGGAACAGGCACCCAACGCGGGGCGGGTGAAAAACAGCTTGAAGTGGACCGCCGGCTCGCGCAGAAGCGCATTGCCGAACTGAAAGTGCTGCTCGCGGAAATCCACGGTCGCAAGCAACGTCAGGTGGCCGGACGAAGCGACTCGCGCGCGGCTTGTCTGGTCGGCTATACGAACGCCGGAAAAAGCACGGTTCTCAACGCATTAACCGGTTCCGACGTGTTCGCGAAAGACCTGCTCTTTGCAACGCTCGACACGCGGACCCGACGCTGGCAGTTGCCCGGCTGGGGACCCGTCCTGTTGAGTGACACGGTCGGTTTCATTCGCAATCTGCCGCACGATTTGATCGCAAGTTTCCGCGCAACGCTCGAAGAGGCGACGCAGGCCGACGTCCTGATTCACATTGCTGACGCGAGCCACCCGGAAGTCATGGAGCAAATCAGTTCGGCATATCACGTGCTGGAGGAAATCGGCATCGAACAGAAGGACACCGTGCTGGTTCTCAACAAGATCGACGCGTTCGAGGATGGCCCAGAGCGGCTGGAGTGGTTGCTTTCGTATTACCCGCAGGCGATTCCGATCAGTGCGAAAACCGGCCAGGGGCTCGACCGCCTGGCACTGGCCGTCAGCGATGCGCTCAGTCGCGAGTTCGTTTATCTCGAAGTGACCATGCCGGTTTCGAACGGCCGCTTGGCCACTCATCTCGCCGACGAAGGCGAAGTCCTGTCCCGATGCTATGATGACGACCAAGCTGTGTTTCACTGCCGCGTCCCGCGCCGTGTGCTGGGGCGGTTGAAAAAGGAACCCGGTGTGACCTTTCGTGAAAGCGAAAGGTAGGACGCACCACCCCAAAGATCAAGAAGCGGAAGAATATCAAAAAAGGGCATGGTTGGAGTAAAAACCTATGGAAGGTGCGTGGTCGTTGTTGCGGAGTTGGCTTCGCCCCCACCAGGGGATTTCGCAGGAACGACTGCCTGCCTGAACAACGTCGATAAAAAATTCAAATCACAAATCGCCTCACTCATGACGTTACGTTTCCAGGTTTTTGAAAACAGACAGATTATGGCGGGGTAAGGTGTATCGTATCCATGATTGCGCTGTCGCAGTAAATCTCATGACACATTTTCAATTTGATCTCCAGATTCGCGTCCGCTATCAGGAAACGGACCAGATGGGCGTGGTTTACCATGCGAACTATCTGACCTGGTTCGAGATGGCACGCACGGAAGCACTGCGTTCCCTGGGCAAGACATACCGCGACCTGGAGGAATCGGGTTGCTTTCTTGTCGTCAACAAGGTGGAGTGTTCTTACAAACGCCCTGCGAAATATGACGATTTGGTTACCGTGCGCACTTTTATCGAGAAGATCACGCATGTGAAAATTGAACATCGCTACGAAGTCTGGCGCGACGAGGAACTGCTGGCCATTGGCCGGACGGTACTTGCCGCCGTGGATCGGGACGGGCACATCATTCGCATCCCCGAATGGCTCGTTCCCGAATCGGTGACCATTCATGAGGTATTCTCCGCGAGGGAATGAAGAACACGAAGGAAATGCAGAATGAACAATTTTTTCCACGTCAACGGATGATCACAAAATTATTCTGCATTATTCTTCGTGGTGAGAAATCACTGCCGTGAACGGTACAATTAAACCAGCCGGTCAACAATACCTGCGTTCCATTTCTTCAATGACGGCAACGATTTCCGCATCGTCTTGAATAAGTTTCAGCCGACGATTGGTCTCGAATTGCATTTCGAGTTCTTCGAGTTGTTCACGAACAGCCAGCAAATTGGCCGGAGAAAGACGGTCGATGAAGGACATGCCGTTGATGTGGTCCATCTCGTGCTGGGCGGCTTTTGCAGCAAAACCTTTCCAGTGATATTCCCGCACTTGGCCGTCCAGCCCGACGCCTTGAATGACAATTTCGTCAGGCCGGACAACCGGCGCATGAATGGCCGGGAAACTGAGGCAACCCTCGTCCGATTCGGCGGAGCCCTTTTTTTTCGACATGACCGGGTTAATGAAAACAAATTCGTTGTCTTTGTGTTCCGGGTTGCCGCTCGTGTTGAGAACAAAAATGCGATACGGCAAACCAATCTGGTTTGCCGCCAGCCCAACACCGTCATCGTCGTACATCACCACGAGCATTTCGGCGATAATATCTCGCAATCCCTGGTCAATTCGCTTGACTGGCTTACATTTGTGGCGAAGAATCGGATGGGGATATTTGATGATTTGCATGATAATTACTAATCGTTTCGTATTATTTGGGGGCGAAAAGGCTTGAAAATCAAGGTAAATGAAATTTGCTACGTCATTGTGTTGGCTTGTCGGAAGGATAGACCACTGATAAACCACTTTTGAGTGGGTAAATTCGACCATATTACCCACTCTTGCAGGTATTACTCGCCTATTTTGTCCATATTCAACATTATGTTGCCAAAACAGCCCCCCAAAATACGAAACGAACAGAAATTCCCATCCCATCCGAACAACCACCGAAAATTTGTCAACGCGCTTCTTCACGCAATTTCCACTTCTGCCGGGGCAATGACCAGGGCGGCTTCGGCGGTGCCTGACCAGGTTGGCAGTTCGCATTTTGCCGCGACCCAGCCGTGGTGCGTCAAGCGACCTGTGTATGGGAGAGTGCCGGAAACATTGCCAACCGGTTGCACAAGCGAAACGTCGGACGTTTCGACCGTGATTTGCGACATTTCCGCTTCCACGCGGAGCGGCCGCACATCGAACAAACGCTCAATCACGGCGGCAGAATCATCATGCACCGTCCGGGCAGCCGCACCGATCTGGGCGTCATCATAAGCATCAAGCTTTTCCATGAGAAAATCGAGCAACCGGGCCTCCCGTTGCAGGGTTGCCAGGAGCGTGATTGCTTCCGGCTGACCTGACCGGCATATTGCCTTGTCCATGGTCGTTGTCGGGGCCGAAACTGCGGGTGGCCCTTCCGGTTGCTTTTCCGAATCCATCACAGGAAACGGCTCACCCCGGAGGACCGGGATAATCCGGTCGGCCTTGGTGCGATCAAACAAAACGGCAAAAAACGCCTGAAACGCGGTGATGAAACGCATCGTTGTCCCCTTGTTGAAAACCAGTTCGCACAATGGCGGTCACGGCGTGACCGCATGACCTTTGCTTGGGAGTCGCAAAAAAATCACTTGAACATTTCATTCAGAGCCGCGAGAGTCATCAAACGAAATAACCGCTCCGTGACCGTCGCGGCTCTGATGGATCGAACAACTTAATTTTACGCAAGTCTCTATGGCGCAAGTTGCTCCATAATAAACCGGCCAACGTGCGTATTGTCGATGTAGTCACCGGAAAAGCCCCACCATTGACCGGCTTTTTCGTCCTTGCCGTAAAAGTACTTTTTGATTCCCTCCGCACCGACACCTTTCGCCCAGAGCGGGACAAGTGCGTTGGAGTGTCCTCCGGAATAGAAGGCCATTTTCGGAAGTTTTCCACAGCCGTTGGACTCGATCGGCAGGTAGGCTTTGAATTCGTCCCTTGCGGCGTCGAATTTGCCGTCGCCGTCCGTATCGACATAATCCACGCCACCCCAGAGCATCCCGGTTTCATGGTCGGCGGTGACGATGAGCAGAGTTTCGTCCCAACTGCTGTTCTTTTCAACCCAATCAATCACAGCGTCAATCGCTTTGGTAAAGCCGGTCACTTCATACACGACTCCCTCGGCATTGTTGCCGTGTGCCGCGCCGTCAATATAGCCGCCTTCGATCATGATGTAGAAACCGTTTTTGTTTTGCGAAAGCACGTTGAGTGCTCCGAGCGACATGATGCTGAGCGTCGGCTGTTCATTGGTATCAATGCTTCGGGTGACTTTATCCGCGACCGCCGCATCGGCGGGACAGGAGTCCGGTGCGCCGTCAAAGGCGAAAATTGTCCCTCCGGCACGGGCAATTCCAAGCACTTTTTTCGGCAACGCGGCGGTGGGGTTTGCCAATTGTTCAAATTCCTGCCGCGTTTCGATGAAATCAAAACCGTTGATCGTCCGGTTGGCGACGATTTCGTCCCACGTGTCTTTCCCGCCAACATAATCGTAAGTGACTTTGTCTTCCGCGACGGGTTTGCCGTTACTGGAGTAATGCGGATGCCCTGCACCCATGATGACATCAAGGCCGCTTTCGCGCACCATGAAATTGAATATCTCCACATATTGGTTCCGCGACGGGAAAGCAACCCAAACCGCACCGGGCGTCGCGTGGCAAGTCTGCACTGTCGAAATCGCACCGGTGGCTTTGCCGTTTTTGTTTGCGACTTCCGCCGCTTTTTTCAGCGGTTTTTCGTCCGTACTCATCCCCATACGACCGCCTTTTGTTTTGACGCCGGTATTCAATGCCGTTGCCGCCGCCGCCGAGTCAGTCGTGTCCGTCAATTCCGTTCCCGTATTGATCGTTTTGGGACCGCCCCAAAACCATTCCGGCTTGTAACAGGGATAATTGTCCGGGACCGGCGTCACTGTTCGCGCCTGGGCGGTGGTGACGCCGCAATGCACAGGAAAACTATCAAGGTTCTGACGCCCCAATTCGCCGTAACGCCAATAGGAACCGGAAACGTAGTGGTTAAAGCTCATTCCGTCGCCGATCATCAAAATGACGTTTTTCGGCTTTTGAGGTGCGTCGGAATCAGCGGCAATGAGATGGGTTGCAGAAATCATCATCGACACGGCGATGACAAACAACAAGGGAGTGTGAAATAATCGTGTCAACATGAGTAATCTTTCCTCTTGAACAAAAAAGGTGGAAGTTAAGTGAAACAGCCATTCCCTTACAACTATAACACTTTTTGCCTATCAATCAATCATCAAGACCAAAATATTCCACGAACGAGTTACGACATTTTCACTTCCTCAAGTCTCATGCCTCCCCCTCTCCGTTGAGTTATCAAACACCGAATGAAGTGGATGCAAAATATTTTGACGCGCAATTTGAGTTGACTGCGGTGTCGATGTGAAGTAAAATTTTCGAATCCGGTGAAACGGAAGCGGACTCTGCAGAGGGGTCGGTATTGTTTGAAGTTTGGGTCAGGGATAACCGGGGATGACGCATATCAGCATCACCAGTGAGACTCTTTGTGAAAACTTGATGATGACCATTTTTCTAAAGCAGAGAGGCGTTGTTGACTAATGATTTTTTGCGTAATATTCGGGCAGTCCGAGTTTTGTGAAGTGGTTTAGTATTTTGCATCTTATTTTTGCTTCGTTTTTTTGATTGGGCAGCAATCGGTTTTTCAAATGGGCACCAAAGCATGTTTTCATTC
>WRMR01000078.1 GCA_009776995.1 Planctomycetaceae bacterium
CGCCGTTCAGGCCGCCCGTGAAGCGGCACGACGCATGCAATGTACGAACAACCTGAAACAAATTGGTTTGGGTGTTCATAATTTCATCAGTGCACGAAACAATGCACTTCCGCCTCTCGAAGTGAAACGTGCCGGTGCGTCGGTTTTCGTGATGATCATGCCGTATCTTGAACAAATGTCGGTTTATCAAATTATCGAGGAGTATCAAGGCGGCAGAGGACAAGGCACTGGTTTTGACCAGGACCTCGCTGCCAGTGGAGACGATGGTTTTTGGCGTGACATTGATGATATGACCAACGAAGGACGCAGAGCTTTGTCGTCCATTCCCTGGGTGAAGTGTCCCACCCGTCGTTCAGGTGTGCAGGGTTCGGTACTTGACGGTAGTGAATTGCCTGCTGCAGACACCATTACGCGAACTGTCAATGGTTTCACAATGAACAATATTCGTTCGTACGGTCCGTATGGCGATTATGCGCCGGTGATTTACACAACATACGAATCACCGGATTGTTCGAACTGGCAATGGATTTCAACAGATAATGAAGCCAATGGCGTCAGATACGCGGATCATCCGGGAAATTGCAGTCCGTTCCGTCGTGCAAGAACGGAAAATTGGCCCGGCACGACGACTGCGAATGGTCTGACATGGACTCCCAAGGACTCCTTGTCCCGTTGGGCCAACGGAACGACAAATCAGTTGATTTTTGGTGAAAAGCATATCCCGCTGGGGGTTCTTGCCGAAGACGGAGTGGCTTGGCGGCATGACCAGAGCTTTTTGAACGCAACAGATAGTGGTGCCAGAGACTGGGCCATTGGCCGTGCCGTTGCGGAATCACGCCCTCTTGCACGTCCAACGGATACGAACGCCCCCCAAAACTATTTTGGCAGTTGGCATACAGGAACCGTGAATTTTGTGATGGGCGATGGTTCCGTCCAGGCAGTTTCGACCACGACATCAGGAAGGTTGCTTGGGATTCTGGCAAACGTGGCCAGTATGGAGTCAGCGTCCCTGCCGTAATACTCGTATCCAGAACACGTTTTTTGAAAGAATGGTATGAAACGGATAATAGTAATCTGTTTGCTTGCTTTTGTTGCCGTGTCGGTCGGTTGTAGCAGCGGCAACGTCGGACTCAAAGGTACGGTTGTTTTTACCGATGACAAAACGCCTGTGCCAAACGGGATTATATGCTTCGATTCCGGAACGATTAATGCACGCGGCACAATCAAATCGGATGGCACATTCGTCATGGGGTCGCTGAAAGAAACAGATGGTCTTCCGCCGGGAGATTATCGAGTGTTTTTTATTGACGTCCAGGAACAAACCGGTGAAAGAACAGGTGCACCCGGTGATGCTTCAGAACCAGTTTACACGTCCTTAATTGATTCGAAGTACCTCTCACCGGACCGGTCCGGTTTAACGGCGAATGTGACAAAAGACACAAAAACGCTTTCTTTTGAGCTTGATCGTAACCCAAACACCAAACGATAAGGCAACTGAGTCATCAGATGATTTCGTCAATACGGCAAAAAACAAACAGCCGGAGACTTATGCCGTACAACGCCATGGACTTTGCATTTATGTCTGTGAACTTTGTGTATTCCATTGTGTTCTTTGTGTTGAAATATTTTAACACAAAGGCCACAAAATTAATACCAGTCAAATGGCGTTCGAAAGTATAGTCTTGGGCTTTTGCCGGAAAATATATTAAGACAAGATTTACAGGATTATTTCGATAGGGGGCAAAAAGAACATCCCCCATCCTGAGAATCTTGTTCGATGATTTTTTGACGAAAACCTTACCTGTCATTTCGCCCGTCGTTTTGCACGGCGAGGACCGCGCGGAGGAACGTGATCCGTTTGGCAGTGTGGAGCGGTTGTTCGTGGCCGTCAGTGATTCCAAGAACTTGCGAGCCGATTTTCGTTGCGTCCGACAGGTTGGCGTTTTCCTGTTCCGCAACGAGAGCGATCAAAATTGCCCGGCGCGCGGGTAGCAAGTCACTCATGTCAACCGAATGCTGATAGGCGTTGTGTAACGCAAATGCGTCAAAAGCACCTGCCGCACGGTAAAACATCATGCTCCGCAAAATGTAGGGAATGCTTGTCGATTCGGCATTGTATCCCCCGCTCAAGGCTTGGCCGATGGGCCGATCTTCGGAGAAAATGCTCCGGCCGCCGGTCAACACGGTTTTCAAATCGAGTTTTGCCGCTGTGCTCATCTCGACAGCGGCACCGGCTTTGATTTCGCCAAGTTTGATGACCCAACGGCCATACACGACAAAACACTGTTGCAGGTCGAAAGGCGAAGCGTTCATCACATGTCCGCGGGGGATGCCTTCCTGTTCGACAAGTTCGGCCACAATGGGCATGCTGGCATATTCGGTCGATGACCAGTTGGCCGTCAGGCTGCGCGTTGCGCGTGTTTGCATGGGCAGGTTGGTGATCGTATTACCGGGCGAACCGAGTGTGTAGGCCGTGTCCCACTGCGCGAGCGAAACCGTGCGCGGTGACATACCGCCCAATGCCGAACCGGGCAAGCCCAGCCAGGCAAATCGCGTATCGGGTTGCTGTGCATGGCCATCGGCTGCAAAACGCAGATTCAATGCCCGGTCGTTGGGGCTGTAAATGCCTAGCCATGCTGTGCCGCGTGCCGCCCCGTTGACCGTGTCCAGGTCGATCAATTCCACTTGGTTGACGATGACGTCATCGACCTGCGTGTGTCGGGCGATCATGGCGGCAATCAGGCAAAACAGCAGCACCCAGCATGGAAAGGTCAGCCAAGTCAACAACGGACGTTTCAACAGCTTGTGGACGAGCAGCCAATCACCGATTCCGACGACCACAAGATATAAGACCAGCAGAATCATCACAAAGGTAAACGAAATCCCCTTGACGTTTTCAAATTGGTCGAGGGCGCTGCGCAATTGGCCGGACAAGTCGTTGTAACCCGGTTGCATGAGCGAATGCCCGGCAAGTTGCTCTTTTTGCGATGCCCGTTCCGAAACACCGAGCAGTTTGGCGACAAGGATGGGGCGGTCGCGCCAGTTGCGGATCGGTGCCTGGTCGAGATCGCCGCCCATGTAAACAAGCGAGCCAAGTCCCATCGGTACGCGCAGGATCAACGGCAGATCCCTGTCCGACGCTTCAATGATACCTTGCGGTTCCGAAAAAGACGGCGTTTCGATAAACGGCGCGTCGGCGGTGCCGGTCATGTTGATTGGTGTGACGGTTGCATGTTGAAATTGCGAAATATACACTTCGTAAGGAGTTGACAAACGCAACGACGCCATTCGTTCGTATTTGCCCGGCAGGAAATCGGCAAAGATCGCCTGGTTGCCTGAAACCAGCGATTCGCTGTTTTTGCCCGCGTTGAAAATGATGTGACCGCCAAGTTGTAACCAGCGTTTCAGGGCAAGCAGTTGCGGGTGACGGATCGTCACACCGTGATACAAATCGGGATTGGCCGACAAAATGATGGTTGAAATCATCTCAAACGCCAGTGGATCGTCCGGCAGATCGTTCAGCGATTCGAGCGACACAAGTATCGGGCGATTGTGTTCACGAAACGGCATGTAGGTCAATGCCGCTTCGAGTCCCAAATCGCCTGCCGCCAACACGAAATAAACCGGCTGTTCCATCGGAACGGAGACGGGAAAATAATCGTTGGACAAAGATTCATTCGATGAACCGGTTTCGCGCGGCGAAAAGACACGTTCAGCAAGAAAGCGTGAGTCATTATCGCCTGTTTCGACGCGCACCGTCAATGTTCCGTTTTCGCGGCCAAAGCGCACCAGTGTTGTTGCGGACATCTGGTTGTTGGAAGCGGACTCGTCGATGACGGCACGAAAGCGGGTCGGCGTACCATCCGGGTCAAGTGTGGTCAGGGTCACCACGGCATTGGCTGGCGGTTTACCGGAAAAAATCACGCGGCAAGGAATCCAATAACCGGTTTTATAAACGCCCTGAATGCCAAGTTCAACGCGATCAATTTGAAATGTGCCGATTCCCTGTGCCGGTCCGTTGACCATTTCAATTTCCGCAAAAACCGTCATGCCTCCCAAGGTGAGTAGCACGACTATCATCAACGCCCCAAACATAAACTGTAATAATCGCGTCATCGTTCAAAAGTCAAAAAAAGGATTGGGGAGTCGCACAATAATCATGGGAACATTTCCATGAGAGTCGCATTTCCATCAGAGCCGCGAGAGTGATCGAGCGGAATGACCGCTCCGTGACCGTCGCGGCTCTGATGGAACGAACCTCGAGTTTTGCGTGAGTCCCTGGTTTCCGGATCATGGTCTGTTGGGACGGGATCATCACGGCATAAATTTTGAAATTTGCTCCATCAGTCCCGGCGGGAGTTCCAGACCGCCTGCCATTGACTGCATCATCTCCTGCTGTTTGACATTGGCCTCGCGCATGGCCGATTTGAATGCGACGACAATCATATCTTCGAGCAGCTCGCGGTTGTCCTGCGTCATGAGCGACTCGTCAATGCGGCACGAAACCGGCTCAAGCTGACCGGTCACCTCGACTTCGACCATCCCGCCGCCCGAACTGCCCTTGACGCGGACATGTTGCAGTTGCGATTTGGCTTCGCGCATTTTTCCGGTGACTTCCTGTGCCTGCTGAAACATCTCGCCAAAATTCATCATATTGTCAAACATTGTAACGTCCACTATCATACGTGAATACTAAAATCCTGAGAAACATCAAGTCAATCAGTTCATCATACAGCAATCCTCCATTGGATTCAAGTCACTCACACCGTGTTCAAGTTTGAGCGTTTGCACCAGGAGACGTCAGAGGAGTTTGAAGTCCAATCTTCCATCACAATCCCTGGCATCCTACTGATCTTGCAATCATCATGGTTCAGACAATTTGCGAATCACCGTCGGCATGATGCCGCCGTTTTGATAATACACGAGTTCGACCGGCGTATCGATGCGGACTTTGGCGGGAAACGTGACGGTATCGCCGTTCGGTTTTTTCGCGGTGACGGTCATTTCGCTTCCCGGCAAAAAATCGTCGGCTATTGGTTGTAAATCGAAGGTCTCTTCACCGGTCAGACCGAGCGATTGCCATGTCACGCCATCGCGCAATTGCAACGGCAGAACGCCCATGCCGACGAGATTGCCGCGATGAATCCGCTCGAAACTTGACGCGATGACCGCCCGAACGCCGAGCAGCATCGTGCCTTTCGCCGCCCAGTCGCGGCTGCTGCCGGTTCCGTATTCCGCACCAGCCAACACGATAAGCGGCACGTTTTCCGCTTGGTATTTCACGGCGGCATCATAAATGGACATCGTTTCGCCGTCGGGCAAGTGTCGTGTCACACCGCCTTCGGTGCCGGGGGCAAGCAAATTGCGGATGCGAATATTCGCGAACGTACCGCGTGTCATCACCCGGTCGTTGCCGCGTCGTGATCCGTAACTGTTGAAATCGGCCTGAGTGACACCATGTTCCTGCAAGTAACACCCGGCAGGACTGTCCACTTTGATCGACCCGGCGGGCGAAATGTGGTCGGTTGTCACCGAGTCGCCAAGTGCAACTAGGCAACGTGCGTTGCGAATCGCAACCGGTGGCTTGACTTCCGGCGTCAAATTGGCAAGGAACGGCGGGTTTTGAATGTACGTACTGCCGATGTCCCAGGGGAAAAGCTCCGACGCTTGCGTCGGAATCGCGTTCCATTCGGGGCAAACCGTGTCGATGTTCGCATAACGTTGTTGGTACACCCCGGGATCAATGGCGAGTTTCGCCGTTGCGGCAATTTCTTCGTCCGACGGCCAAATCTCCCGCAAATACACAGGCTTACCGCTGTGACCGGTACCGAGCGGTTGCGTTGTCAAATCGAGATCAACTGTCCCGGCCAGGGCATACGCAACAACCAGCGGCGGACTGGCCAAATAATTCGCCTTGACAAGCGGGTTGACGCGGCCTTCAAAATTCCGGTTGCCGCTCAACACGGCGGCAACAACGAGGTCGTTTTTTATGATTGCCTCGGCCACCGGTTCCGGCAACGGCCCGCTATTGCCAATGCAGGTCAGGCAGCCGTAACCAACGGTATGAAATCCGAGGGCTTCAAGTGCCGGTTCAAGTCCCGCTTTTTGCAGATAATCGGTGACAACCCGCGAGCCGGGCGCGAGACTCGTTTTGACCCACGGCTTCGATTGCAACCCGCGCTCGACCGCCTTTTTCGCAAGCAACCCCGCCGCGATCATCAAATTCGGGTTACTCGTGTTCGTGCAACTGGTGATGGATGCAATGACGACGGCTCCGTGATCGAGAGGGGCGAGTGCGGGTGTGCCAAGTTCACCTCCTCGTTGCTCATCCCCTCGTCCCTCACCCCTCACCCTTAACCACTTTTCCGGCATGTCCCGCAACAGCACCCTGTCCTGCGGGCGTTTCGGTCCGGCCAGGGACGGTTCAATCGTTGCCAGGTTCAGCTCAAGCACCTTTGTGTATTGGGGCGTCGGTGCATTGCTTTCGCGGAACAATCGCTGTTTTTTTGCATACACTTCAACAAGTCGCACCTTCTTTTCATCACGGCCGGTTTCCCGCAGAAATGCCAGTGTGTTGTCGTCCATCGGAAAATAGCCCATGGTGGCACCGTATTCCGGGGCCATATTCGCCAAGACTGCACGATCGACGACCGGCATTTGGGCTGCACCATCGCCAAAATATTCGACAAATTTGCCGACGACGCCTTCTTTTCGCAGCATTTCAGTGACGGTCAGCACGAGATCGGTCGCGGTGACGCCGGGGGGCAGTTTCCCGGTCAGCTTGACACCGATCACCTGCGGCACGAGCATCGAATACGCCTGGCCGAGCATCACCGCTTCCGCTTCGATACCGCCGACGCCCCAGCCGAGCACGCCCAGACCGTTGATCATCACTGTGTGGCTGTCGGTGCCGACAACCGTGTCGGGAAACGCAATCGTCATGCCCGAATGCTCACACGGTTTTGTCAAGACAACCTCGGCCAGGTATTCCAGATTGACCTGGTGGATGATACCGACCGACGGAGGAATCACTCGAAAATTGTCAAATGCCTTTTGTGCCCAGTGCAGCAGGGCGTAACGTTCGCGGTTGCGCTGAAATTCGAGTTCGACGTTGTGTGCCATCGCATCGGGATGGCTACAATCGTCCGTTTGAATCGAGTGGTCGATGATCAGGTCAACAGGGATGAGCGGGTTGATCTTTTTCGGGTCGCCGCCGATTTTTTGCATCGCGTCGCGCATCGCCGCCAAATCGACCACCGCCGGCACACCGGTAAAATCCTGTAATATCACCCGCGAAGGCTTGAACGGAATTGACGTTTCATTGCCGTCCGGCGACCATGTTGCGAGATTTTTGACATCGGCTTCGGTCACTTCAAAGTTGTCGCAATTCCTCAACAGCGATTCGAGCAATACGCGAATCGAATACGGCAAATCCGCAATCTTTGTCAAACCCTGCTCTTCGAGAGCCGCAAGCCGCGTGTAGCAGTAGGTTTGGTTGTCAAGTTCGAACGAATGATACGATTGAAACGGCCCGGCGTCGGACATGAATCCCCCCTCAAAAACGCTTGATTGCATGGCTCACTGTGGCACAAAGGCATGAAACCGCCAATGATACGCCGTTTTGCCTTTTCCCGTAGTTCCCGACTGCTGGTTTTATTGGAACACAAATTTTGCTTATTTCGTACTGATCACAACAATTGCGACGTTGGCGTTGAGGTTCGGGGCATAGGTCACGGAGACACCCTGTTCCGTGTCGAGCGCAACGGTTTGGTGAATGCGATAGCCCTTCTCAGTGCAATAGTCCCGGAAATCGTCGATGGTCAAAAAACGCACATCCTCGGTGTTATGCCATTTCCGCGTCGAGGTGTCGTCGAGTTGCGGCGCGAGCCCCTGTTCGGCGAGCATCTTCCGGTAACGATGATAGCCGAGATTCGGGAAACTGACGATTCCGCGAATGCCGACCCGCAGCATTTCCGCAAGAATCAGGTCAACATCAAGTACGGTTTGTAGTGTTTTCGAAAGTACGACGAAATCGAACTGCTTGTCTTCAAATGCCTTCAAGCCCGCGTTGAGGTCGGCCTGCACGACGTCGAGTCCCTTGCGCAGCGATTCAAGCACCGACGTTTCGTCCAGTTCGATGCCCATGACACGGCGGAGTCGGCGGTTTTTCAACCGTTGCATCAGTTCGCCGGTTCCGCAGCCGAGGTCGAGAACCTTCGTGCGGAGCGGAATCAGCTTGACAATCTCGTCGTAATCAATGCGCCGGCCTTCCACAAGAAAATGACCGCGCGGCGCATCCGGTGGCGTTTCCTGCGATGATTCGTTGTCTTCAACAACGGTTGTCTCCGCCTCTTCGTATTCGATGAGTACGTCTTTTTCAACGTTTTGCAGGAACGCCCGGATCATTCCGCCGTAAGAATCGAGTTCGTTTTCGAGCAGGAACGCGTCATGGCCGCAATCGCTCTGCACGTTGCAATAGCTGAGTCGCTTGTCGCAACGCAGTGTTGCTTCGACGAGTTCCTGTGACTGAAACGGCGGAAACAGCCAGTCACTCGTGAAACTGAGGAACAGCCATCGGCACATCGTCCCGCGCAACCGGTCAACCAGTTCGCGTTGTGTGTTACCCAAGTTGAAGGTGTCCATTGCCCACGAGAGCGAAAGATAAGAGTTGGCATCGAACCGCTCAACGAATTTGTCACCCTGATGCGCGAGATACGAGCCGACGGAAAACGCGGTTTCAAAGGGCGTGTCAATATTGCGCCCCGTGTAACGGTCGGCGTCGAATTTCCTGACCATCGACTCGCGCGACAAGTAGGTGATGTGTCCCAGCATTCGGGCGATGGCCAGTCCGACCACCGGACCTTGCTCCTTGTCATAATACTGGCCGCCGTAAAAACGCGGGTCGTTGGTGATCGCGTTCCGCGCCACAATGTCGAAGGCCAACGCCTGGCTTGTCAGCCGCGCACTGGCCGCGATGACCACCGCTCCGGCCATGCGGTCGGGGAACCGGGCTGTCCAATCAAGCGTCATCAGTCCGCCGAGCGAACCGCCGATCACGGCGAGCAACCGCGAAATACCGAGGTAATCGACCAGCCGCTGCTGCACTTCCACGATATCGCCGATGGAGATTTTCGGGAAGTCCATGTCGTAAGGACGTCCGGTTTTCGGATTGATGCTGTCCGGGCCGGTCGTGCCGCGACATCCGCCCAGCGAATTGGCGCAAATCACGAAATAGCGGTCGGTGTCGATGACCTTGCCCGGCCCGACGGCGATGTCCCACCAGCCGGGATCGTCCGATTCATCGTGCCGCGCAACATGGGAGTCGCCGGAAATCGCATGGCATACGAACACCGCGTTGTCCCGGCGGTCGTTCAACTGCCCGTAGGTTTCATAAACGACGGTCACTTCGGGCAACTCACTGCCGCATTCCAGCCGCAACGGTTCATCAAACGTCACCCGCTGGGCATACTTCAATTCGTGTGCCGACCGCACACTGTCACTGCTCTCAAACAGGTCGTCATTCATGATCGAAATATCCAGGAAAGCCTGAAATCGACAACTCTACCTCACCAGGCGTCTGCCGCGTGGTTCGCGTGCCCCTTCAATAAGCGACCTGAGCCGTTGCAGAGGCCGTCGTGCGGGGACAAATCGTCTGGCTTCCGGTGCCGGAGTCGCTTCGCTGAAGTCCGGTTCGGGCATTTCGTCGTTTTCGATCATCGCTCGCTGTTCATCGTCATACACGAGAATGTCGAAGTCCTTGAAATAGTATTCCATGTCGGAACCACCGTGGAGTTGCAGCGCGACCTTGCCTTCCTTGAGGCATTCGGGGTCAACGATGTCGATGATAATCTGACCGTTCAGTTCGGTGATGAGACGGTCGCCGACAGCCACGATACTCACGGTGTTCCAGTCGCCTTCCTTGAAGACCTTTTCCGCCAATTCATTATTGCGGGCGACCCAGCCGCGGCCTTCCACCTCCCAAAGACTGGCAGTTGCCGCGCGGTCGATTTCATCCTGGAAGCCGCGCAACCAGTACGGTTTATCGACTTCGACGGCACGGAAGTACAGACCACTGTTGCCGTTGACCTGCTTGAACGTCACCCGTGCGGCGTGATCTTTCAGGATTTCCTCGTATTTGAGCATCCCGTCACGCGATTCGCCACGTTCGGCGGTGCCTTTGGCGACAAGCTGGTCGTCTATTTCCCATTTTCCGGCCGGCGAAACCCAAATGTCCTCAAAGTCCGGTTTCAACAGCTTTTGCCATTCGGTCGGGGGCAATTCCTTGACCCAGATATTGCGCCAACGGACTTTGCCCGTCGGTTCGCTGGACCCGTGAACCTGGAGGCCGAAAAAGCCTTTCAGGTCGGCCACGTCGGCAAAGTCAGAACAGACGACGTCGTTGACCCAAATCTTAATGCACGGGCCAATCGCCTGAATGACGAGTGTGTTCCAATCGTCTGCAACAAAGGCGTCTTTGGTGACTTCGGTGTCAAGGTTACTGATCCAGCGGCCACGGCGGCTTTCGTCATAAACGCGACCTGAATTTCCGGAATTTTGGTCGAGTTCGCACTGATAACCGTACACAACTTCGCGGTCGCCATTGGGCCGGGCGGAACTGCGGAACTGTACGCCGGAGTTGATCGGCTCGTCGAATTTGCATTCAAAATAGAGGATGAAGTTGCCGTATTCATCCGGGGTGCATAGAAAAGTGTTCGGCCCGTCTCCTCGCTGTCCAACAATGCAACCATCTTCAACATAATAAGTTGCGTCGCCGCCGCGTTTGATCCAGCCGTCGATGTCCTTGCCGTTGAACAGTGACTTATATCCGTCGCCTGCAGTGCAAAGTGTTGTCATGGCAAACAGGGCAACTAACACAAACATGGTTTTGCCCAACGAAAAACCGAATTGTAATCGCATGGTAAGTCTCCAAAATCAGGGGGGAAGTTACGATCCGTAATTCTGTGATTACGGGGTAAGTCTCATGACTTACAGTCAACATTGACATCTATTTTAGCACAACGGAGGGAAAATACCACCGTGCATTCACAAAAATTGGTTCTAGGCGGTTGAAGGTATATTTCTGCGCAGACACTAAATCTTACTCAAAAAAACCGACATTGCGATTCCTCCGGGCTTGTCAACAGCGAAATTGCGGCGATAATGACTTCACTGAAATGATCATTGATATGCAAAATCCACAATAGGATTGTGTTTTTGCGTCCGTGGCGCAACTGGATAGCGCATCGGTCTTCGGAACCGAGGGTTACAGGTTCGAATCCTGTCGGGCGTGTTTTTAGCTCGTCGCAAGTGTTGTTTTTATATAGACTTGCGGCGTTTTTTATTGCGCTGAATAATGTTTTGGGCGAAACCAAAAATGTCGGGGTCATACGAGAGGTCATAAAAGATTCCCCGTATAATGTCGTGTTTTGCAGTACTTATGAAATCAGGCGAAATATTCCCGCGAAGGCGTTTTCGTAAAAACGGGAAATCGGATATGACCGCAGATATGACCTCAAAATTCAATTTGAATATTCGGTGATATTTCTTTCGTCCGAAACGTCAGTGTAACCCGTTGTGACGCAACACGTTGGCGAGTGTTGCGTTCTTGGCAAAGAGGCGGGTATTTGGTCAAACCGCCCGGTTTTTGAAACCGACGCGAAGGTACGAAAAGCGAGACAAAATTGCCAAGAAATGACGAACCCCGGCGTGAACCGGGGTTGCGGAAGGCGGAAACGTCAATTTTTCGGCGAGAGGCCGGGCAGGGAGTTGATTGCGGCGGCTTGCTCGTCGGAGTCGATATGCGTGTAAATTTGCATCGTGAGGCGAATATCGGAATGCCGTGCCAGCGTTTGCGCGACTTTGGGCGAAACGTTCGCCCGACTCAAATTGGTAATAAATGTATGGCGGAGGGCATGGAAGTCGGCGAATTTGCCCTGTGAATCCTGATAGCGCAGGAAGTCGGAGGCCGCCCGCGTTTGACGTTCGGCGTCACCCTTTGCCTCCGTCAGCCAGAGGTTTCGGGCAAAACTCAAGTCGAACATCATCATTTCCGAAGTCCTGCGATCCACGTCACTCGTCTTGTTTGAAATCGGGAATAGGATTTCACTTTCGTTTTCGGGCTTGCGAATTTCAAGCCATTTCAAAAACCGCTCCACGATGTCCGAGTGCAGGACTTGAATATCGTCGCGTCGATGTTTGCTGTAAGCCGCCTCGACCGAAACGGTGGGGTTGTTGCGTTTGAGATTGAAACTCCGTAACGTCAGGCTGCCCAATTCACCACGTCTGAATCCCGTCCAAGCGGCAAGGATGTAAAGCATGGCACGATCCTGGCCAGTTAATCCAACCGCAGGCGGGCCGGTCTCGGCGGCTTGTACGAGCAATATGAACTCCTCCATTTCCAATGCCCGGCGGTCGTGCCGATGGTCGATGCGAACATTGAGCGGCTCGATGACGTCAAGCGGATTGAGTTTCATCCGCAGGTTTCTTACCAGCCAGCGGGTGAACGCTTTGAGTGCTTTCAAATAATGGTTGCTTGTCTGAATCGAAAGATGTTGATTCTCGCGCAGGTCAAGCAGAAAATTCTCAACGTCGGAGGCACGGATTTGTTTTGTTCGTTCCCAGTGACAAAACGTTTTGCATCGTTTGATCTTGGCGATGACTTCACCAACGTGACGCGGGTCGCTGTTTTTCGACTTCAGATGCTTTTCAAAGTCGTCGATGTGAACCTGAATCGGCTTGTTCATTTCTGCATCGAACGGGTCAAGCGTACCGGACTTCTCCTTTTCGACCTTTGCCATGATGTCGTTGAGCATCAGTTGGGCAACCTTCTTGTCGGCGGCCAGCGGTTTGTGACGCAGGATACCCAGTGCATCGCGATATTGCCCCCACCACTTTTTCGACTCGCTCGCAACCTTTTGACCGGTTGCCTTGTCTTTGATCATCACTTTCTTTTTGAATAGATTTGCCATAGCATTCTCCATGTAAAAATGTTGTTGTCAATAGCCCTTCGGACTCCAAGTGTGACCATGTTGCCGAGAGTTTTGGAACTTGCAAGCGCGATGTTTCAATTTTTTTTGGAATATTCCCAAACTTCTCGTTTTGGGCAGCCTGCGTCGATCCATTTGTCGAGTTCCTTGTATTTCCAAAAGACGGACTTGCCGATGTGAACCGGCATAGGCGTATAGCCCATCAAGTCCCAACTCCGCCACGTTCG
>WRMR01000079.1 GCA_009776995.1 Planctomycetaceae bacterium
TCAGCGACGGGTGAAATGGTCAAACCGGTCACTGACGTTCCCGGCTTCTGTTTCCTGGACTTCCTTCAACACCTTTCCGACAAGTCGGTACATGAAGATTTTCACGAGCGGGTCATTGATCGTTTCCAGGACGTGGTAGGCCTTCTGGCGGTGCGCTTCATAAAGCGTCGCGATTTCCGCACGGGCGGATTCACGCGGAACGTTTTTGTGCCGCATCAGGCAATCGACCGCCGACGCGGGATTGTCCATCGTGTCTTCGAGGTCGTCCTGCAATTGGTACGAAATGCCGAACAGGTCGGAAAATTCGTGAAACCTTGCCTGGTACTCTTCAAATTTCCCGGCGGCTATCGCACCCATCAACAAGGCCACGCGAAACGCGGGTGCCGTTTTAAGCCGGTGCGTTTCGAGACATTGTTCCAGCGAAATGTTCTTCCCGGCGTATTCAAATTCCTGAGCTTGCCCCAGCGAAAGCTCGCAATGCGCCTGGGCCGCCTGGGCCAACAATTCCGCGCGGAGTTCAGTGGGAATCGACGGATGGCCGAGCAAGCGATAACCCTCGCCGATCAAAAAATCCCCGATGTTCAGCGCGGTGGGAATGCCGATGCGGCGGTGTAACGTCGGTTCATCGTATCGGGTTTCGTCACCGTCTTCAATATCGTCGTGGATCAGCGACGCTTTGTGAAAGCATTCCACAGCCAGCGCGATCGGATTCAGAAAGTCCGGGAAATCCGCACGGTTTGTTAATGCGCTGTAACTTCCAAAGACGATCATCGGGCGGTAATGTTTCCCATGCGCGCACAGTGCATGAAAAACCTCGCGGGGAAACTCCCGCAAATACGGCGTGGTTGCCTTGAGAAAATTTTCGACTTGACGCACTGAAAACAACGATTGCACCAACTCGCGAAGATTGGCATTCGGAACGGCAAAAGGTTCGGCGTCATCGTCCAGCGCGAGCGCATCGTTCAAAAATGCAAGGTCAAATTCACTGTCCCGGCACCCGTCTTTCGTGAGCGGAATGGCAATGCCGGGAATCGCGTGACGCAACATGGCCGGGTACGCTTTACGCAACGAATCCAGACAGGAAACGCCGATAATCGCCTGAATTTCGCCCCGATCCACCCATTCGGCAACCATCGAACTGGATTCGGCGACCAGCACGGGCATTCCGATGACGTCTGCCTGCTCCGACAGATTGGGGATGTCACACTTTCCGCACTGGTTGCAAATTAGCCCCAAGTCATCACGCGGGGCTTGGCACTGACTGTAATTTCGCAGACAAAAGGGAAGCAACAACAGCCGTTGCTCTTTGGGAATGCGGGAAAAGCAGGTTTCCCACAGCGCGTTGTTGAGCATGATGACGGTAAAGTCTTCATAGCCGCAGTGGGACAGACGCAATTTGTTCAGGCAATGCCGCGCGTGAAATTGCAGGCAAGTCAGCGTTTGCGGCGGCAAAACGTGATGATCACGAACGTACAACCGCGCGGCGTCGCGAATTTGCATTCGGACACTCCATTCATGCGGAACGACTTGTTGCGTTGTGTCACTCAACATTGATATATCATGGAAAACATTCAGGATGCTATTTCCCGCAGCCGTCGCAGAGTATTGTATTATGTAAGAATTCTCTGCATACTCTGACCTCTGCGCGAAAAACAAAACCACCCATTTTCTCATAATATTGTACACGAAACGGCAGTTGAAGCAAGAGGGAAGAAGTCAGGCTGGCAAAGCACCGGGAACCAGTGAAAGGGAAAACGGTTGCGTCTTTTTTGGTAACTTTGCCGCGAGTTGTCCGGCGAATTTTTCAAACAGGAATATGGCGTTTTGCTGTCCTTTGGCGATCCTCATGATCGTCTCCACAGGTAAATTTTGTCACAACAACAAAACTTATATACTGTCGAACGCCATTTGAGTGGCATTTCAATTTGTGGCCTTTGTGTTAAGATATTTCAACACAAAGATCACAAAGGAATCCACAAAGTTCACAGAGAAAAATACAAAGTCCATGGCGTTGTACGATAGACTTCCCATGACAGGTAATACCCATCCAATCCCCGCGAATTCTTGTCTCATGGCCGGGGATTTTATCGCAATCCCGGCGAAATCCTGTATCGTGGCGGGGGATTTTCATGCAAATCCGGCGAATTCTTATATCCTGGCGGGTCATTCGAGTATCAAATTTTGATATTCGAGACCCACGGAACGGGAATTCGAGTATCAAAAAATGATACTCCTGACCCACGCCGGGATATTCGGGTATCACGCCCTGACATTCGAGTACCAAAGGAAGTGTATTCGAGTACCAAATTCTGAGATTAGAATAACCCGCCAGGATATAAGATTTGCCCGTTGCCAGAATATTTTGCGGGAATTTTGCATTATTTTGCCGTGCAGACGGCGTATTTTGACATGCGAGTGGGTTATGAACAAAAATCTGAAAAATAGTGAAAAATTATAGTGAAAAATTAATGTGATATACTGTCGAACGCCATTTGGCCGGTATTAATGTTGCGACCTTTGTGAAAAACTTTGTAGCCTTTGTGTTAAAAGATTTCAACACAAAGATCACAAAGGAATGCACAAAGTTCACAGACGAAATGCAAAGTCCATGACGTTGTACGGTATATTATCAGTAGTTCGCAAGATGAATGTCAATTCAGCATGGTTCTCACTCTTTTTTTGGCAAACAGTTACAAGCAACAAAATCGTTGTAGTCAAATGAAGCAAAAGAGGAACCGTAAGATTGACACATTTTTGAGTTAAGTCTTACGAGAACAATCATTTGTGTCATATTGAATATCCGGCAGTCACCGGGAATTCTTTGACTATTTCGATGGCGTCATCTGGAACGTGGGAGGTTTGCAACGAAAATTAAAGACAAAAAGACATAGTATTGTATATAAAAAGGCATTGTCAAGAGTATTCTTTTGGTTATAATAACTGTGTGTTGAAGTTGAGAACGGCCACGCGAACCATTAACGTACAATTACAATTTCGTTAATTTCCCGGCCAGCGTTTTAGTGAACTAAAGAATCACAGATTTTTAGGAAAGGGATAGTCATGAGATTTCATTGTGAAACCAAGGTGAAACCTTTTGTCCGCCTTGGAAATGTTAAAATGGAACGAATGGGGGGGGGCAACATAGCGTTTACTCTCGTTGAGCTTCTTGTCGTCATTGCGATCATCGGAATTTTGATCGCCCTGTTATTGCCCGCCGTCCAGGCCGCAAGAGAAGCCGCAAGAAGGATGCAGTGTACCAACAATCTCAAGCAAATCGGCTTGGCTTTGCACAATTACCACGACATTTATTCGAGCCTGCCTTGCATTGCGCACGGGACGTATGGAGAAGGTGCCAGAGCAAACGATCCGGACAACAATAATAAAGAATTTCGAACGAATGTTTGGACAGCGAAGAGTATTTTTGTCGCATTGCTGCCATATCTCGAACAACAATCGCGATGGGAAAAAATTGTTGCACAGAATCCAGGATTTAACCAGGAACATTCAGCCTACAAACCTTCCATTCCTTGTATGGTTTGTCCTACAGACGGCTACGGCAAAAACCCGTCTCCTTTTGCTCAACATCAAAGAAATTGTTACGTTTGGTGCGGCGGCGATTCGGGTGACTTTTTCACGGAAGGGGATTTTAATGGTGGTGAAGATATGCGTGGGGCTTTCGGAAGACGCCTGACTTATCACGGTTTCGGAGCGGTCACAGATGGTCTTTCCAATACCATGGTTTTCAGTGAAACACCCAGTGCCGACAATTATGGTTCACGGATGGTTAAAGGCGGAGTCGCAATCATCGCCAACGACCCGCCAGGTACGGAGTATCCGGCGACAGCTCAACTGGTTGCCCAGGGAGTGTCGCGAAACGGTTCCTACCCCACAAATATTGCGGTATGGGGGGAAGGAGGAACCATTGACGAAAATAACATGGAAAATAAAGTCGTTCGCGGAATGTCGTTCGTTTACGCGGCACCCATCGTGACAGGCTTCCTTGCTTCGGCACCCCCGAACTCACCCAGTATCGGTTTGAGTTGGACTCGGAACTACGGGCTTTTTACAGCTGCCAGTTACCATCCCGGAGGCGTCAATGCCGCTTTGGGAGATGGTTCCGTTCATTTCATCAGTGAAACTATCGCTTGTGGTGACCAGAGTGAAGGACATCCGAATTCGTTGGCTTCTCCCAGCCCCTACGGAGTTTGGGGCGCATTGGGAACGCGCCGCGGCGGCGATTCCGTGTCGTTGTAATTCTGCCTTGTGTCAGAATACTTGATTCTTCAATCAAACTGCATTCATGAAGCCTCACAACAAATTGGAACACTGTTGCGAGGTTTCATTTTTGAGGCAAGTCGTGTGATCATTTTTTTCAACCAAGTAAAGAATCTGACTCAAAATGAAAAAACAACATGAAATCGTATTATTGACGTGCTTACTGATGCTCATGGTCTGCATGGGATGCAACAAGCGTCCTGACGGGTGGCCAGAAATATTCCCTTTCAAGATGACATTCACCGACAACGGCCAGCCGTCTAAAAACATGATCGTGATTATGAACCGTATTGATGGAAGCGGTGGCAATTGGGGAGTAGGGGGCGTGACCGATGAGAAAGGGGTACTTGTCGTAAAAACATCGTTCCAAGATTATGCCGAAAACGGAGCTCCCGCAGGAAAATATAAAATTCTCCTGACCGTTTCACCGCCGCCGTTTGACGACAGTATCCCGGCATTGCAAAATTTATCCGGCCCGGAACTTGATGCCGCAAGAATGAAATTGGCCAAAGAACATGCCGACAAATTTTCTGAGTTTATTCCTGTTTCATTAAGGACGCCAGCTTCACCACTTGAAGTGGAAGTGACTTCGTCCAAAACAGAATCTGAAGTTCATGTGGAATTGAAAGACTATCGATAATTACTCTTTCCCACGTGTCTCTCAGAAGCTATTTGGAAATTGCCGTTATTGTCAGTAAAATTTTGTATTTTGAAGGAACCTGCCTCATGCCGAAAGCCTCTTTGATTGTCGCGTTGGTTGTTCTGTTGTCCGCAAGTGCAACTTGTGCTGAGTTTTCGCCCGATTCGCAAACTCTTAAAGAATGGGTGGTCAAAGACTGGATGCTCCAGGACGGCAGGACCGAACCCGCCGACGCCGATTACATCAAGGCGTGTCAGCAGCGTCGTGATGAACGTCTGAAAACACTCAAGGAGACCTTCCCCAAAATTCTGTTCACCAAGCACTTTGACCTCGGTGGTTCGCATTATGCCTACACCGAAGCCCAAAGCGACGCGCAGGCGGAACGGAATTTCGTTGCGGGAACGGCACTTTGTTTACTGGAATGGAATGCCGGCGGCGAGTATGCGGAGCGGACGCTCATTTCCGATCCCAACGGCCTGATTCGTGACCCTGCCGTATCTTATGACGGCAAGACCATCGTGTTTGCGTGGAAAAAATCGGACCGGCTGGATGATTATCACCTCTACGATTACAACGTTGACACGGATGAAATCCGGCAGTTGACCTTCGGGCTTGGCTACGCCGACTACGAGCCGTGTCTTTTGCCCGACGGGGACATCATTTTCAATTCGACGCGATGCGTGCAGATCGTGGATTGCTGGTGGACGGAGGTGTCGAATCTGTACCGTTGCGACAAGGACGGACGCTTCCTGCGGCGGCTTTCCTACGATCAGGTGCATACCAATTTCCCTTCGGTTTTGGAAGATGGTCGCATCATTTATACACGCTGGGATTACAATGACCGCGGTCAAATTTACCCGCAGGGTTTGTTTCAAATGAACCCTGATGGCACGGGCCAGACCGAATTTTACGGCAACAATTCGTGGTTTCCAACAACGCTCATGCACACACGGGGCATTCCGAACAGCGGCGGTAAAGTTGTTTCGGTGTTTTCCGGCCACCATAACCGACAATACGGCAAACTCGGAATTGTTGACATCACGAAAGGACGGCAGGAAAATTCCGGGACGCAATTGATCGCCCCGATCCGTGAAACAACCGCCGACCGAATCGACGCCTGGGGACAACAGGGCGACCGGTTTGCCTACCCCTATCCGGTCAGCGAACACGAGTTTATTGTCGGTTACAATTCCGATCCCAAGGCGGGTCATACAACAACAACGCCTTTCGGCATTTATTGGATTGACGCGGACGGTCAACGCGAATTGCTGGCTTATGATCCCGCGATTTCGTCACACCAGCCCGTGCCGCTTGCCGCACAGGAAATACCGTATTACCGCACATCGACTATCAACAACGATGCCGAGTACGCGACCATGACCCTGCAGGATGTTTATTTCGGTCCCGGCATGGAGGGAATCGAACGCGGAACGGCCAAGACATTGCGTGTCATCGCGCTGGATTTTCGCAGTACGGGGATCGGTAGCAACGGCAACAGCGGTCCTGCGGGCGGGGCCATGATCAGTACGCCGGTCGCGGCGGGCAACGGCACCTGGGACGTCAAAATCCCGCTGGGTGACACGCCGATTTATGAAGACGGGTCGGCAAATTTTCTCGTTCCGGCCAAGACGCCGTTGTATTTGCAGGTGCTGGACGCGAACGGTCATGCGATTCAAACCATGCGGTCGTGGGCAACACTCCAGCCGGGCGAAGTGTTTTCGTGCCTCGGTTGCCATGAGGACAAAAACACGGCGGCCTCGTCGCCCGAGTTGACCGAAGCACTGCGTCACGGTCCGAAGCCGCTGAAACCGTTTTACGGAGAACCACGCGGGTTCAGTTTTACCAAGGAGGTCCAGCCGATTCTCGACGCCAAATGTGTGGAATGCCACCAAAACCCGGAGAAAGACCCGCCCTATCGGAATGTTGCCATGCAGGCCGCAACCCGGGGTGCCGCCACCGAAAATTGGGGACGAAGTGCCGTTGACCGGCCCCTTTTTCGAAGTTTGCAAGGTTGGCACTATACCACGGATACGCCCGGTGCAAACTGGATGAAACCGGAATATTTTGCCAAAGTTGTGGATTTGCCGACCGCCGAAGGTGGGATCGGTGCCATGCCGGGCCGTGCCTTCCCAACACGGTGGAACACGCCTGACGTCTGGATGTGGAACACCATCGAATTGCCGGAAGACTGGACTTCCCAGCCGCTCGTGATCCGCTATTTCCACGATGAGGATACGGTCATTTATGCCAATGGTCAGAAAATTTTCGGTGTCGATGGCTTCAATACGAATTATCAGTACGCCGTAATTTCCGCCAAAGAGGCGAGGGCATTCAAGCCGGGCGTCAATTACCTTGCCGCGCATACGCACCAGACGTCGGGTGGCCAAGGGGTTGATTTTGCTCTCTGGACGATCAAACCGGAGATGCTTCCGCCGCAGGACAACGAACCTGCAACAGCCAATCCGCTTGCCGACGAGCCTTTCAGCCTGAAAAACGATCCCGTGCTGGACGGTCCGGCCAAGCGTTATTGGCCGCTTTCCTACCTGAACCTGACCAATGCGCGCTCGGACCGGAACGGGAGTTTTACGGCCATGCAGACACCGGTCCTCAACTGGATCAACGTGCAGGAATCCCCGGCCATGCTGTCGCCCTACAACGCCGGGGCGGCCAAAAGCAGGATTATGACCATGTTCGATCCCAATCTTGCGGAAGGTGGAGAGACACACCAGGGCATTGAACTGACACGCGAGGAACTCGACAAACTGGCCGCATGGCTTGATCTGCTTGTGCCGGCGTTCGGGGATTACGCGGAAGGCAACGCCTGGGACGATAACGAAAAACGGAAATTCGCCTGTTACGAGTTGAAAAAACAGCAAATGCACGAGCTGGACGAGATGAACAACCTGCTGTTCATTGCGTGGCAAAAGGACGGCAAGCTGCCGCCGTTGCCGCAAGACCCGAACCCTTACCGTAATCTGGCGTTCCGTGCGGATGCGGTGGATGCCAAGCCGGGCGAAAAACCTGCCGATTATCCGGCGGCATCCAGTAACAGCGTTTACCGCAACATGAAGGCTTTTGCCGCATCGAACGCCATTGACGGAATAACGGCCAACACCGGACATGGCGACGACTTCCCCAGTTGGGGACCGGACAACAATGTTGACGCTCTCTGGTGGCAGGTTGATTTCGGCAAACCGATCAAAACCGACCAGGTGGCCGTCACGATTCGCGCTGATTTCCCTCATGATACGTACTGGAAAGAATGCAAGATCGAGTGTTCAAACGGCTTTACCCAAAAGATCACGTTGCGAAAAACCGCCGACCGCCAGGTCTTTACGTTCCCGGTTCAAAACAACGTGACCTGGCTGAAACTGACCAACTTCGTGCCCGAACAACCAGGCGGCTGGGCCGCCCTCACCGAAGTGGAAGTGCTTGGAATCGACGACCGGCGATGATTGGATTATCGTGTCCCTGTTTCACTGCCATAATGAATGTTTTTCAATTGATGCACAAAGGAGAATATTATGCGACTGGGAATTGCTCTGATGATTGTTGCTCTTTGTCTTGCGGCCAACACTGCAACAAGCGCAACGGCGGATGATGTCCCCGGAATGCAAATGCCCAAGCTTTTCGTTTCGTTGCCGGACTATTGCCCGACCCCGGACGGTATGGCGATTGACAGCGAGGGAAATCTCGTTGTGGCCTGCCCGAATTACGCCGACAAAACCAAACCGGCCTGCATTATTAAAATTGATGTGCAGGGTAACGTCAAAAAATGGTTCAACGTGCCGACGATTCCCGAAACGGGTTTCGCCAGTCCGATGGGCATCGCATTCGGGCCGGATGGTGAGCTTTTCATCTGCGACAACCAGGGTTGGATGGGGACGCCGGAAGGCCAGTTCAAAGGCCGCCTGCTCGGTTGCCGCGTTGAAGGCATGGGCGATTCGGCCAAAGTCACGACGCGCGTCATCGCCGACGCCATCGAACACCCCAACGGCGTTCGTTACCACAACGGGTTATTGTACGTCACCAACAGCCTGATAACGAAAGAACAAGACCCGAGCGACCTGCTCGTCAGCGGTGTGTACTGCTTCGATCCGAATGCGACCGAAACGGTGACCGTGACCAACACGAAACAAGACCAGAACCTGCTTTTGAGCGTGTTGACCTACAACCGTGATTGCCAGTACGGTCTTGACGGAATCGTGTTCGATTCGAAGGGCGTGATGTATCTCGGCAATTTCGGCGACGGCTCGGTTCTCCGTGTCGAACTCGACGACCAGGGCAAAGTTTTGACCTGCGAAACTTGGGTCAAAGATCTGAAACACCTCCGCACGACGGACGGCATTTGCTTTGACGAAAACGACAACCTGTATATCGCCGACTTTTCGGAGAACGCGATTGCCGTCGTTTTGCCGGATTCCCGCGTGTATCGCATTGCGCAGTCGCCCGACACCGACGGCGCGAAGGGCGAACTCGACCAGCCCGGCGAACCGATCGTTTGGAACGGCAAACTGTATATCACCTGCTTCGACTGCGTGACCGGGCCGGACAAAGTCAATACGGGACATCAAAAACCTTACACGATCACAACGCTGGAACTTGTGAAATAATCCCATTCCTTTTCACTCTCAATTCACAACGATGAAATACACATCCATGTTTATCGGTGCCATGATTACCGGTGCCCTTGTTTTTGGAATTTGGCCTGAAATGTGGAAAAGCTACGGCATCATGGGCGGTTGGCTGGCTTCGGTCATTCTTGTCGGCCTCTGCTGGTTCATGAACCATTGGCTTGGGCTTTTCAGCAATTCCGAACGCAGTATCTGGATCGACCAGGGAATGGCCATGGTGCCAGCGGGAATTGCCTGGGCCATGGTGCGTTTTGGTGACAATTTCACCGATTGCCTGCCGACCATGTTTTTGGTCGCCATAGGTGGTATCCTCGGAGGTGTTGCCGCGTACCTGGTCAAACAACATAACCCAAATTTCAAATCGTGATGCCCATGTCCAAATCTCAATTCCGCAATACCAAATTGTTGTTAAGCATTTTTTTATGTGTGATTTTCACAATGGCGTTCTGCCAGACTGCACATTGTCTTGCTGGAATTCCAGCCGAAGCCGGGGTTGCGACACCGGAAGCCCAAGTGATGGCTGAGCCCCAGACAGGCTTGGCCGGTTGGCTGGGAACCTATAACAAGACGTTGGGGATGTGCAACGCCTCAATTTTCACGACCATTTTCGGGGGGGCTTTTGTTGCCTTTTTCATCGCAATTTGTTGGGGAAAACTTGTCGAATTGTATGGTGCACTCGGCGGGCTTGTCGGCGGCGGCGCGATTGTCGGCACCTTCTGGGTTCTCAACCACAAATTGCCCGGTGTCGGAATTGCCTCCGCTGGTATTCCTCACGAAGACGGATTCGGTATTCACCAATACGGGCTGATCGTGCAGGCGTTTCACGGCACCGGTCCGTGGATCGACATGGCACTTGCCGTTTGTATCGGGTTGTTTACCATGTCGTTCCTTGAACGGCTTCGCGCGAAAAAACTTGACCCTTCGTTGCCGGATGGCACGGCGTTGATTCGCGACGCTCTTCCGCGAGCGGTCAGCGTGATCCTGGGCGGCATGATCGGCGGTGCGATTGTCGGGCTGATTGGATTTACAGGTGCAAAACTCTGATCGTGATTGTTTATTTTGTTTCTCGCCAAGACGCAGAAACCGCAATGTAAAATCTCCTGGGCAGTTGTGAGAATTTTTCCGCACCTTCGCGTGATAAGGAAGTTGGCATGAAGTATATTTTAGCACACGATCTGGGAACATCCGGCAACAAGGCAACGCTCTTTTCCGAAGAGGGACAGCTTGTCGCCAGCGAAACCATCTCATACCCGACGAACTATTTCAACCGCACTTGGGCCGAACAAAATCCCTCCGACTGGTGGAAGGCCATCTGCCAATCAAGTCAAAACCTGCTTGCCCGTGCGAAAGTGGATTCCGCAAACATTGCCGTTGTGACACTCAGCGGCCAAATGATGGGTTGTACTTGTGTTGATCGTCTTGGCAATCCGCTTCGTCCGTCGATTCTCTATTGCGACCAGCGCAGCGAAAAAGAAGCGGCGGACATCCTCAGCAAAATTTCGCTGGAAGATGCCTACAAAATTGTCGGACATCGTGTCGCGGCAGTCTATGCGCTCGAAAAACTGATGTGGGTCAGGAACAATGAGCCGGACATCTATCGGCAAACAGCCATGACGCTTTGCGCGAAAGATTACATCAATTTTCGCCTGACCGGGCAGTTTGCGACCGATTTTTCCGATGCGTCAGGGACGAACGCCTTTGACATCAATACAATGCAATGGTCGGACACGATGATCGAAGCAGCCGAGGTTGAACGTTCGATGTTCCCGAATGCCTTTGATTCGACAAAAGTACTCGGCGGGATCACCGGGGAAGCGGCGGTGGCAACCGGGTTGAAACGCGGAACCCCCGTCTGCATTGGCGGCGGTGACGGGAGTTGTGCCGGGGTGGGCGTCGGTTGTATCAAACCCGGCATGGCCTACAATTACCTCGGCTCCAGCAGTTGGGTCGCGCTGACCGTCAAGGAACCGATTGTCGATCCGCTCATGCGCACCATGAATTGGGCCCATGTTGTGCCGGGTTACCTGCACCCGTCCGGTTCGGTGCAAACAGCCGGAGCCGCTTATCAATGGCTCAAAGAAAAAATCTGTACGGAGGAAATGATTCGTGCCGAGCAACTCGGCCATAACGTTTATGAAATCATGAACACGTTGCTCATGGAAAGTCCGCCCGGGGCCAACGGTGTGATTTTTTTGCCTTATCTGCTCGGCGAACGAAGTCCGCGATGGAATCCCGACGCGCGCGGTGCGTTAATCGGCCTGACATTGGCCTCGACACGGGCTGATATTGTGCGAAGCGTCATGGAGGGAATCACTTATAATCTCGGGTTGATCGTCGATATTTTCCGCAATCACGTCTTGATGGAAACGATGACGATCATCGGCGGCGGGGCAAAATCGACAATCTGGCTGCAAATGATGGCCGATATTTACAATGTCAGGGTGCAACGACCGAACTTTCTCGAAGAGGCCACTTCCATGGGAGCAGCCGTCGTGGGTGGTGTCGGCGTTGGATTGTTTCCCGGATTTGAAACAATTGACCGCTTCATTCGAATCGAGAAGACCATCGAACCGAACGAGGAAAACCAGGCTTGTTATGCCAAAATGAAACCGTTCTTCGACAAGGCGTACTTTGCTCTTTTTGACCTGTTTACGGACATGGCAAAGATATGAAATAATTTTTTAAAAGGAAATCCATGATGAAAACCATTGCTGCCGTCAAGCCGAATCAAGTTGAGATCATCGAAGTGGCCAAGCCGAAACCCGGACCATACCAGGCTTTGGTCAAAAACAAAGTGGCGGCGATTTGCAATGCAACAGATCGCAAACTCATCGAAGGTCATTTTCCCGGGGTCGATCAATACCCGCTTGTGCTCGGTCACGAAGGCGTCGGCGTTGTTGAGGAAGTCGGCGAGAAAGTCCGCCACTTCCAAGTCGGCGACCATGCCCTTGGCGGGATGCTCGGCGACTACGGCGACCCGAATATTCACTCTGGTTGGGGCGGCTTCTGCGAATATGTTCTTGTGCATGATCACGACGCCATGGTCGAAGACGGTGTGGCCGATACCGAACATGGCTGGTTCGAATCCTGTGAAATCCAGAGGGTTGTCGATAAGGATATCCCCCTCGCAGAAGCGGCGTTGCTCTGTACCTGGCGCGAAGTGCTTGCCGGATTTGGCGATTTTCATTTGAAAGCGGGTGACGATATTTTAATTTTCGGTGCCGGCCCCGTTGGATTGAGCTTTATCAAATTTGCCCGAATGCTCGGTTTGAATTGGATCGGGGTTGTCGAGCCGAACCAATCCCGTCATGCGAAAATCCTGGAAATGGGAGCCAGTCAGGTGATATTGCCGGGGGATGTGCCTTCCTTAAAGGATTCGCGTGACCTGCTGGATGCAATCATCGACGCGGTCGGGGATGAGAAGATCGTCAACTTGTCGCTCCCCCTCGTCAAATTGGGCGGGGCGGTCTGCATTTACGGCGTTGTTGCAAATGAAACGATCCCTCCGCAAAAAAA
>WRMR01000080.1 GCA_009776995.1 Planctomycetaceae bacterium
GCATCGTGTTCCGGAAAACAATTATTCTGCGGAACAAACGCGTGCCGATATCGTCAACTCGCTCAGAATCTTATGCCATATTTCCGGTGAAAAAGGAATGACCGTATCTCTGCGTGTTTCGAATCATCAGCATGTCACTTCGCTTGAGCAAGCGTTGGCGTTGTCAAGGGATGTGAACGCGGAAAATCTGAAAATCGCGCCGCACCTCGGAATACTCGCCCACAAACGAAATCCTGAACTTCGCGATTCCATCAAAGAGCGAACCTCGTTTATTCTGGCATCCGCTCCGCTCCGGGATGTCGGTGGTGATATTTGGACGTTTTACGCTCCCATTTCCAACGCTCTTCCGGAAGACCAACTGGCACTCAAAATTCCAAGTCTCTTTTCCGATATCCCGGTCATCCACGACGCCGTATTTCAAAATCGTGATGAGGAATACCTTGACGCAATATTGCTGAAACAATGAATGTGCGCCGGAGTACCAACCGGGTTAGAATACTGCATGACATCCGGTTGCTTTACTTTGTTGCGATTCCGGCCGCGAATCACAAAACAAGGACTGGCAGGGCACTACTGTTATCACACAATTCAGGGAATTTTTGCTTTTTTTGACTGTTTTTTTGCTCACCACTTGCTTTTCTTGTTGGCAACGACTAAAATGTGACGTGGTTCTTGGCAATGATTTTGCCTTTTTTGACGCACCACTAAGCTGTGTTAAAGTGGTGGGCAACCTTTTGTTAATCCTTCAAATTTGAGGAGAATTGAGATGAAAAACTTGAGTCATGTTAAGATGGGGAGGGGGGGCAACATAAGGGCCTTCACTCTCGTTGAACTTCTGGTCGTCATTGCGATCATCGGGATTTTGATCGCGCTTCTTTTACCGGCCGTTCAGGCCGCCCGTGAAGCGGCACGCAGAATGCAGTGTACCAATAATCTCAAGCAACTTGGCTTGGCTCTGCACAATTATCACGATTCACGCAAAGGCATACCGGCCAATATGAATGGCCCTGCCATTACGAATGTGTGGGGTTGCTGGAGTGCCCAACTCATCTTGATGCCCTATATGGAGCAAAGCGCACGCTATGATTTAATCACAACTCCCACCGATGCCACGACGAATCCGCCAACGTATGTTTGGATTGACGCCCAATGGACAGTCTCCGCCGATCAGGGGCTGATATCGGCTTTTGCCTGTCCTTCCGATGGTAATTCTTCCACGCCTTCCCATCGCGGCAACGCCGTGAGGATCAGTTATCATCCCTCAGTCGGCGATACCATTATGAATCTCTACGAGAGTTCCACCGGTAGTAACAGCAAGAATAATCGCGGTTTTTTTGCGGGACAACACAAATATAACAATTTTGGCTCCATCGCCGACGGGCTTTCCAATACGATTGCCATGAGCGAGGCCGTTGTCGCTGCTCGCGCCGGCGATAATTCCGTCAAGGGAGGAATAGCCATTAATACCTCATTGATTCCTTCGGTGATAAAAAACATTCCCAATCCTCAAAACCGAACGATTTTTAATGATACCCCGAGTGATCCCGGTCGTGGTTGTGTGTTTGCGGACGGACGTTTTGTCGTCAACTCCTTCCAAACGATTTTGCCTCCGAATTCACCATCAAGTGCAATCAGTACTTCGCACACGGAACCGGGGTTTCGCTCTGCCTCGAGTTTCCACACCGGTGGCGTCAATGTTCTTTTGGGGGACGACTCGGTTCATTTCATCTCCGAAACGGTTGAAAGCGGCGACTTGAGCTTTGATGTTGAGAATGTGACCGCTGATCAGATCGCCAAGGGATATGCCTCAGACGGACGTGAACCGACAGGCTTTAGTCCCTTCGGTGTATGGGGGCGGCTTGGAACCATCAAGGGCGGAGAGTCTGTCTCGATTCCATAAGGCTTTCGTTGGAAAAACGATACTGTCCCACGCCAATAATGTGGCATTGTCAGCAGGGCGGCAACCGGGAACGTAAGTGACTGGTTCAACGGTACTGCACCTGAAAAACCCGTCGCTTACGCTCCGGGTTGTTGTTTTAAAACTTCACTTCCTTGGCGTAGTGTGGTATATATACTGCCGAACACCATTTGACTGGTATTAATTTTGTGACCTTTGTGAAAAGCTTTGTGTCTGAATATCCTGCTAATCCTGTCAAACAAAGAGACGGTCGCATGAAAGAGGTGGTTTTGATTCACACAAAGGCACTGAGACACAGAGAGACTTGAAATGCAAGAGGATTCTCCTCTGTGCCTTTGTGACTCCGTGTGAAACTTTCTGGCAAATTATTCAATTAATTGTTGTTTGTCCAGAAAAATGAAAATGAACTTGTCAATCCTGTCCGAATGATTTCCCGGAGAAAACCTAAGAATGGAAAACTGTTATGACTCGTAATGAAATGAAGATTGCTTCGTTATTTTTTTTGTTGCCAATGGTCGTCTTGTTTTTTGGTTGCGGACCGAAAAGACCTTCAGACATGCCAAAGTTGTTTCCTTGTACGATCACAGTGACCAAGGGGGGGACGCCGGTTTCCGGTGCCAATATTCTTCTCTTTTCCCCTCAACTCCCGGGAAGCTTGGCGACATCCGGACAAACAAATGCCGGGGGCGTTGCAGAGATTGGTTCCTCCCTTGCGAATTATTTTGAATCAGGTTCCCCGGCTGGAGAACTGACGGTTGTGATTCAAAAAACACCTGATGTTCCGGAAGAACTCAAACTGACGCCCGAAGAACACTCCAAAATGACTCCGCCGGAATCCAATGCCTATTCCGCAAAACTTGCGAAAGCAATGAAAGATGCGCCAAAGATCGTGCCGGATAAACTCTCGTCACCAGCCACATCGCCCTTAAAAGTAACGGTTGCCGAGTCAAAAACCGGTACGCATGTGACTTTTGAATTGGACGATTTCAATTGAACCTGACAAGATATACCGTACAACGCCATGGACTTTGTGTTTATCTCTGTGAACTTTGTGCATTCCTTTGTGATCTTTGTGTTGACAAAGGCCACAATATTAAATGCCACTCAAATGGCGTTCGACAGTATAACATGCGCCGCATCCGGGATACTTACGGTACGATGACCGTCTTGGCCGGGGCGGTAATGACATCGTTGCGTATGTTGCGACCGGGGGAAACAACAGGCATGGCAACGCGCCGCGTCTCCGGTTCTTGCGTGTCGGAAACCTGTATCACTGGCCGGGCGCGTGTCGTTGTTGACAATCGCGACGCTCCGGGCGGCGAAACGCGGGGTGTTCCAACAGGTACCGTTCCGCTGACAGGGACTCCCGGCTGCATGGTTATGGACGGGACAGATTGCACTGTCGCCGAAGGCGATATGACATTGCCGGAAACAGTACCTGAAACCGCATCGGATACTGGCATCAACCCGGTCAGGCTGGGCGGCGACAGACGATCTTCAAAAAATACGGGATTCGGCTTCGGCATGGTGATGGGCGTGGTGACTTGGAACGGTTGGTATTCCGGCTGGAGCGGAATCTCCTGTTCCGGTACGGGAATGACTGGCATCTCCGCGTAGCTTGCCGAATCCAGCGTTAGTGTTTCGGCGTCATCGGGTGGCATACCGCCAATGTCCGAATCGCCCGGCTTGGACATCGATGTTTGTAACCAATCCCCTGATGCCCGGGATGTCGGTGTTGCTCCGCGGTTCACGTATGATGCAATCGGTTCGTAAGAGTCCCCGGCTCCGCCACGGGATACAATCGAAGCCTGTTCCAGCGGCGATGCCGGCGTCACTGCGCTACGTTCCACCACGACAGTTTCTGCCGCGATGGATGCTTCATCGTGGTCGGCGGGGTAACGCAAGGCAAGCAACCCCCCGCCCAGCAGGAAGCCGCTTGCAATCATCACCTTCAACTCGGGGGGGAGGGAGGAAGTGATCATACCGTCCAATTGATAAATAAGAAACCTGTCCGCTTGCCAACAAGCCAAGTACACTGACGACGTCACGTTGGAGTCACGCCAAAGGCAAACGGTCGCGCCAACCGGGTGCAACGGTCGGCACTCTTGATGTCAGTATTATACAACTTGCAGACCGGCAATTGAGCCAAAGAATTGTACGAAAACGATTTCGCCGTCAAAAAAAGATGACGCAGCGTTATAGCCAGAAAAGTTTCCCCAGGTTGATAATATGAGCGTTCATCGGCGGCAACGGCATGACCACTCTGCCTGAGCGACGAAACCGGCCAAAACCACATCAGGCAAACGGGTCTTCGATATTCGCATGATCCGGCGATTCGGTGACCACGGAGGAAACGGGCGGTGTGATCGGCTTTGGGTCGGAATATGCGGGATGCACGGTCAGGTTGATGCCATCGACATGCACAACGCGAATCGGTGTGCCGGGGTCAATCGGCATCCCGGCACTGACCGCGTCGAAGCGTTCACCGTCAATTTCGATCATCCCGCTGGGCATCATCAGGCTTTTGGCCACACCCGTTTTGCCGAGCAGAGCCTTGTGGCGTTCCAAAACTTCGTTTGGTTGCAAGGCGGGGTCTTCCGAGGGGTCGAGCAAAATGCGTCGCCCGATCGGCGTTGCCTGCCAGATTTGCAACATGTACCAGACGAGAAACGGGACTCCCACCACAACGACCAGTAGCAAGCCAAGTCCGAAAACCATTCCCTGGAGAAACGCGAACACGACACTGCCCAGCAGCGCAAGGACCGCCACAATGGCCAAAACACCACCGGATGGGATAAAAAGCTCCAGAAAGCCCAGTCCCACCGCGCCGATCAACAGGAGAATCGCCCAAACCCAGTTGTCCATTGCTACTTTGCTGTCATGGATGTTGTTGGCATACTAGCGGCGGTCACGGCGTGACCGCCCTACCATAATGGCATGATCGCACCACCTAATAAAACCTCACGTCAATTCCGGCAATTCGTAGCCTTTCCGTCGCGGACGGGAAAGCATGTCGTTGCCCTTGTCGTTATTGGTAAAGCGTTCCGCGACCGGGTCCCAGATGACACGTCGGCGGACTTCGGCGGTTGCCCGGACGATGTTGACCAGTTCGCACAGCGTCGTCGAACGCTGGCCGTATTCAATGTCGGCATTGCACCGCTCGCCGCTCTTGATGCATTCGATCCAGTTGGCGAAGTGATATGTCGTTTCCGCGCCCTTGTTCTCGATTTGTTTTTGCGCATCTTCCGGCAACTTGGCCACCAGTTCTTTCGGGTTCGACGAGAGTTTGTGGCGGTTGATTTCGATTTTGCCGGTTTCGCCGGTGACAATACAACCCAATCCCGGCCCGCGGTCGCCATCCAGATTCAAACGCAATTCGACACGGTTATCGACACCAAGCGGATTGTTCTCAAAGAGCATGCGCATTTCCGCACGCGGGCCGGTGACTCTGGCCATGCCGTAATAATCGACCCCGGTATCGTCGTCATCGTATTTCGAGTTGGCAAATTTGCCGGATTCACGAATCTCGCAGGGTTCCAGGAGAACAATGGACGTGGGACCGGAATCATTCATGCGGAGAACGCGGTTGACCTGGTCGTAGGAGTGCGTACCCCAGCCACTGACGCCAAAGCAGGTGCCGCCGGCGTCATAATCCCACCAACGGTCCCAGCCGTATTGCAAATCACGGTGGTAGGGACGAAACTTGGCCTGATTGGTCCAAAGGTCCCAGACTTCATCGTTCATGCCATCCGGATAGGGTTGCGGCGGTTGATCGGTCCAAGTGTTGGGGCCGACGAAATTCGGAGCTTCAACAAATCTGATCTTACCGATAGCACCGTCTGCAATCAGGTCGCAAGCCCAGTTGCACAGGGGCAATGAACGCTGCTGTGTACCGACCTGTGTGACACGTTTGTATTTTTTGGCCGCGTTGACGAGATAACGTCCCTCTTCAATGGTCAGGCACATCGGTTTTTCGATGTACAGGTGTGCCCCCATTTGCATCCCGATGGCCGCCACCCAGGCACGCTGGTGCGTCGCGGTCATGGCCATGATGCCATCCGGTTTTTCCGTTTCGATCATCTTGCGGAAATCGTCGTAACCCTTGATTCCCTGACCGTCATTGGCTTTGAGGAAGGAATCAATCCGGGGTTTGAAAAATTCACTGACGGCCACCACTTTGGCCGTTTTCGTCGGCATGACGGCGGAACGGTGAATGTCGTTGTAACGTCCGCCCAGGCCGATGGCGGCCACGGTCACGGTGTCGTTGGCACCAGGTGCCTGGGGCGTCCCCAACACCGAACGCGGAATGACCAACGGTGCGGCGACCGCTGCGGTTGAAATCGCCAGAAACCGGCGACGGGTTGTGTTTTGCATGATTTGTTTCTCCTGGTTGTGTTAAAAAATGGTGTATTGTGTCTCTTTGCGTGAAATCCCGTGGTCTTGAAAAACAGTGAAGGGGAACAGTTCAGGAATCCCCTTTGTCTTCAAATTCCTTTGGCATGACCGGTCCTTTCATGTTTTGCACGGCCCAGCCACCCATTTTTTTCTTTTGATTGGCGACCGTGGTTGTGTCTTCGCCCTGACTTCGTTTGACGGTGATATCGACGAAAAACGTTTCTTTTTCCCGCTTGTCATTCTCATAAGTCACCGCGTAAACAAGCGTCACATAATCTTCGTGACGTCCTTTGTCACAAGTGTAGGATTTCACTTGGTAATACGTGGCACCGGCTCTGTGTCCGAGTTCCATCAGCGTTCTCAGCGTGACGTCACTTGTGAACATGCTCAAATCTTCCTGAGCGAACATATCCTTGTCAAGCGTCTTCCAGCGGTCTTCCGACGGTGCGACACTTCGCAGCCAGTAGGGGGAACGCATGTCCCGGATATTGAGAATGTCGATTTCCGGGTTGTCTTTCGCATTCGCAACGAATTGGAAATAGCTTCCGGCAAAATCAATTGCCTCGCGAATCATCCGGCTCTTGTAGGCTTCCCAAAGTGAAACATTGGCCACAACCAAACTGAGGGAGAGAAAAATTGCCGCCCAGGCGAGCGGTTTCCCGAATCGCATTCCCTCGGAACGCGCAATCAGGAACAAGGCGAGAAACGCGAAAATCAGGGCAAGAATCGGCAAAAACACGAAGCCCCAGTTGATCAACACCAAAGGCGTGAGTAACCCGAACAACAGAGCCAGAATACTCGGGACGCTGATCGTCCGGTATTCCGCGGCGGTTGGAAACTCGCTTGCGTCATTCCATTTCACGTCAAAAATGGACCCGCTTTTTTCCGGTTGTGTTTCAGTCATATCATCAATTCTCCATCGTCATTATATCCTGTTTCGAATCCTCTTTCCACTCGGTATAAATAAAGATTTTTGCCATGCGTCGTTCAGGAATCGTCACGCGAAAGCCTTGTTCCATCAAATCCTGCCCCGTGAAAACGCCGATTTCACCGACATCGACATCCTCGACACGGTAAGAGGATTCAGGGTTCAAGCCGCGCAGACGATACACTGCCGTTTCATACTCGGAATGATCACGTCGAAACACCTGAACCATTCCCTGACCCGCTTCGGGAAGGTCATATTGCCAGGCCATCCAAAGCGAAAGGTCCAGCGAATAGGCCGAGAGCGGATAAAAATCGCCAAGGTAAAATTTCTTGATACGATCACGCAACCTGAGATGATCCCGCATGAAATCCAGGTTTTGGTTTTCAATGCGCATGTCCACGCCGAAGGTGTTGCACGGTGCAACCGTACTGCGGAGAAGGTAAGAGTCTCCGCCGGAACCGATGCCAAAAAACGGCATCCACTGGATGATTCCATACGTCTGCGACTGATTAGCGGTCGGGTCCCGGTGATAATCGCTCCGGTGTAACGGAATGGCACGCCGGAGGGTTTCGAGGTCGTTGCGACGACCTCCGCTGGCGCAAGTGTCAATCAGTAATCCCGGGTTTCTTTCACGTAACGCGTCCCAGTAGGCGAGATAGCCCTCGACATGGCGAATTTCGGTGATTCCCTGGCGGTCTTGTGCGTCATTCCGCCGCCAGTAATCCAACGGCGGCATGTTAAAATCCTGGCGATAATACCCGATCCGTTGCTCCTTGAGCAAACGATCAAAATGGTTGACCGCCCATTCCCACGCTTCCGGGTTTCCGAAGTCCAACAACGAGTTTGTCCCGCCCGGCAACAACCATTCCGGGTGGTTCTCAGCCAGCCATGACCCGCTGTGAACGCGTTCCGGCTCGAACCACACCAGCGTTTTGATCCCGTATTTCGCGGCATGGTCCGAGACCTCGCGCAGACCTTTGGGAAATCGTGCCGGATCAGGTTCCCAAGTCCCCGTCTGCCACCATTCATTGCGGCAGGGATACCAACCGGCATCCATCCACCAATAATCAATAGGAATTTTTTCCTTCACGTAGCCGTCAATGAAAAACATTTGCGAAGCGGCGTCGGCATGAACCATTTCCCAATAAAAATCGGAAGTGCATGCGTGTGTCGTCATCACGGTTTCCAGTTTTCCATCCGGCGTAAAAATATTATGGGCGAACATCCATTGCCGCCAGACGTTCTGGCTGTTCCGGTGGTCGCCGGTCCAGAATTGCACAACGATCAGCGGAGTTCGCACTTCCTCACCGGGAAGCAGTTTGAAATGCGTCAATTCCTGACCTGCGGAAATACGAAGTCCCGCGTCACGGACATTGTGAAACAGCGAATTCCACTGCCCCGGCCAGCCGACCACCACGATCACACCCTCACGGGCACCGGTTTCCACGTTAAAATACGGGAGATGCGCATCGCTGCCCCGACCACCGCTGGTGGCCACCCATCGCTCGTCGCCGGGACGGACCATCGCCTCCAGCGGACGGTAATCCTCGGGTGCCGATGGACTCCCGATGGCGAAATGCAGTTTCATGTCTGGGTTGTCTTTTCGCGGAAAAACCGTGTCTATCGCCCGGATGTTTTCGATGACCGGCGTGTCTTGTTCGCCCGGATTTTTGAAATGCAGCGTCCACTCCACCGTGGGAAAGGCGGTATATTCCACTGAAACGCAACGAACCTCCAGACCGGTCACAGGATCGGTAAACGTCAAGACACGTTGCGTTTTCCCGTCGTTAATTTTTTGAACGGAGATCGTCCGTTTCCATGACTTCAAAAACGCCGACGAAGGTTTCCCGTTATATGTGAACGAAAACGGCGGATCATCCGTCAATTCCGCAGTGTATCGCGGATCGTCGATGACCGTTTCGTCCAGCATGAGCTTCGTGCCGTCGGCAAGCGTGACCATCGCGTCCGCCCATTCCGACTGGTCGCAGGAAATCCCGTCTCCGGCGTCATCAACTTTCAGGACAAATTCCGTCGCGCCACCCAAGTCCAGGGAAATCGGAACACCCTCATCGCCGCCGCGCATGACGTCCGAAGTGAAAATTTCCTTGTCGCCGATCAGCACGTGAAATCGCGCACTCCCGCGCCGTCCGCTGGTGGAGTGATTGTTGTCCACACCGAACGTTGCCGAGAATGTTTTGCCGGGGCCGGGAAGCCGAACGATGAGATGACTGTTGGCATGGGTGTAAATGCCCCGTGCAAACGCCTTTTCGCCAAGGCGGATTGTGGCACCTTCGTGACTGCTGTTGCGCCCAACCGAGTTATGATTGTCCAGCACCGTGATGCCGTAAGCGTTGACTTTCGGTGCGGCTTTTTGTTCATCAAATTTTGCCGCGACCCATTTTTGCCGGGCGGCCAAATCCGCCGGTCGCGGCTGCACGGCGAACAAGGATGAGGCTGTGATAAAACCATACAAAAAAAGTACGATCAATACGATCAGGATGTTTCGCATGAAATACCTTTCCTAGAGAAATTCCGCATTTCCGGAAAATCTTGAATTACGTGTTTTCCACAATTCCTCAAACAATGCACAACGGCGATTGTAATGACGGATCAGGAAATCGTTGCTTGGGTCAAATTCATTCGGACCGTTGAGTGTACTGAGAGAGCCTTTCGATGCGGTTTTCATCGCCTGCGGCAACACTTGCTCGAGGAGTGTCGGCTGATTCTTGGTGTGATCCATGCGTCCCGCGATCGGTTTGGGAGCGGTCGCGCCGATCTGCACGACAAAAAACACAATCGGCACGAAAATCAACACCACGGTCGCAACCAGAACCAGTGGCTTGACCGACAGTTCCACCTGTTGCGGAAATGTGACAATGACCCTTGAAATGCGATTTGTAATCATGGTCAGGATGGAATAAGTGATCAAAATCAGAACCCAAAACACCAGACAATCCCAGTAGAACAACCCGACCCGAACCGAAGTTGCGAGTTTGATGGCAATCAATTCATAGTAATTCATCGTGATCAACCCGGCGAAGACGAGATTGAACGCGACGAGGATCGCACCCCAAAGTCCGTCTTTCCAGCGAAACCCAACAAAGCCAAGTATGCTGAGAACCGAAAAAAGACCGGAAAGAACCACGACAATAGTAATCCAAGTGGGGGTGTTGGATGTATCAAGTGCATGTTCCATGATGACAATCTCTCACAAAAATTTGGCAAACCGGCCACTTACGTTTCCGGCTGCTGTTTGTCTGTTTACATTTTCAAAATGCGCGTCAGTTCGTCAATCGACGTTGTTCCGTTGGCAACCAGAGCCAGACCGGAGGGAACAAACCCCTTGTGTCCCGCCTGCTGAAACCCCTGTCGCATTTGCTCGACCGATTTGGCCGCCAAAATGACCTTGCGGAACGCGTCGTTCATTTCGAGAATCTCGAACATGGCCGTGCGGTCATAATAACCGATCTCGTTGCATCTCAGGCAGGGCAGCGGTTTTTTCTCCCCTTCCTTCGGCTCGGAACGGATGCGGTACAGGTTTTCGACCGTACCCGGCCGGATACCGAGTTTTTGCAACATGGCCGGTGGCGGCTGAAAGGCTTCCTTGCAATCGGTGCAAAGCCGCCTTATCAATCGCTGGCAGGTCACGGTGGCCAGTTTCGACGCCAGCAATTGCGGCGAAATCCCCAACGCGAGCAGTTGGAAAATCGCTTCGGCACAGTCTTTCCCGCGCACGGTCGTGATGATCAACCGCGTGTTCTCCGTCTCGTTGCAACACCGTTCCAGCGTTTCCTTGTTGATCATGTCCCGGAGCACGAGAACTTGCGGCTCCTTGAAAAACACGTCGGGCAACACGCTCATCGGCGTTTCGCCCTTGGCGGAATCATAAAACGTGATCGGGAGATTCTCAACGCTCTCATATTTGTTCCGCTCATCTTCGACCGCCACAAAGTCACGCACATAACGGTCGGCGATTTTCATAAAAACGTTCGTCGTGCTGCGCAGTCCGTTGGCAAGCGGTGCCGAAATGAGCATCACCCCTTCCGGCAGTGCCAGAGCGTGCCGCACTTTTGACAATTCCGGATCGACCAGCCCGATGTCGTCGGAGGTTTTGAACGGCACCTTCGTGATCGTAAACTGAATGAGAACTTTTTCGCCGGTCGGAACGCCCTGTGACGCAAACTCCGCTTCGTAATTGTGTTTTTTTTCCACAACGGCGACGAAAGTTCCTTGCTGACGTTTGCGGCGTTCGTTCGGGTTCGCCCCGATCAGCAGTTTTGCCGATTCGAGCATCGGGTCGCTCTGCTCACGCGTCAGCGTTTGCGTCAAGTGCCAAACCCCGTCAATCTGGAAACGCACCTGGCACTCCGTTTCCGAGTAATCGAACATGACGCCCGTGGCCCGCTTGAAAATCGCGTTGGCCAAAATGAACCGGTACGGATTGAAGCCCTCATGATTACGCGCCAGCAACGTGCGGGCGTCCAGATCGATCTTTGCCGTGTCTTTCTGCAATGCTTTCAGCGCGACCGGCGGCCCCAGTTCATGCGATTGCTTGGGATCCGGTGTTTTCATCCGCAACATGCGGGCAATACAGAAATAAACGTGATCGGGCGTCAAAACGCGCTCATGCGGCGGAAGCGGCTTGTTGCGGATGAGGGCGTAAGTGATGACCGGTGCCCAAAACGCGACGAAACTCGCGCCAAGCCCGATCCAGAAGATGGGAATCAGCAACAATGTTCCCACCCCTCCGACAAGAACGAGCAACCCACAGTTGATGCTGTTCCAAATGCCGCGATTCGGGTTTTGCAACACCTCCGCGTCGCGATTCATCCAGTCGATCATGTAAACCCATATCCAAAAACCGATCAGGGCAATGACGATTTTGACAATGCTGAAGTAACCGCCCGGGCCGTACCAGCCTTCCTTGAGGGCTTTCTCTCCCGCTGCCGGGTAATCCGAGTTTTTATAGAGCGTATTCAGGCGTTCCAGGTGTTCTTTCTCATCGTCATCCAGCGCAAACGCGGAACTGCCGACGAACGCACCCGAAGATAACGTAATCGCCAAAACGAGACAAAACAGGACAAAAACTCGTTTGATCATGACTATAGAATTCCAGGTTGTTTGACTTCGATACCCTTCAACGCCATCTTGAGCGCCTCCACGTTGGGAGCGACTTCATACGCGACGGCGCGTTCGATTTTCTTCGCCTGGACCAGTCCTTTCAGGCTCATGGTAAAGTCTTGCATTCCTTCCAGGGCGCACATGCGGATGGCATCGCCCAGTTTTTCATCTTCCTGTTCGAGAACGAGTTTGCGAATCGTCGGGTTGAACGTCATGATTTCGCAAGTCGGCACGCGCTGCACGCCGGGAAGACAAGACGGCAACAGTTTTTGCGCCACGATCCCCCGCATGTTGAATCCCAACGCGCTGCGGATGGCCGCGTGCATGGTCTGCGGGAAAAGGTCCAGAATACGCCCGATCGTACTCGGCGCGCTGGAGGCGTGAATCGTTCCGAAAACCAAGTGCCCAGTTTCCGCCGCGTGAATGGCCGTTTCGAAAGTCTCGCGGTCACGCATTTCCCCGACGAGCATCACGTCCGGGTCTTCCCGCACTGCGTGTTTCATACCGATGCCGAAATCAATCACGTCCTGCCCGATCTCCCGTTGGTTGATCAGACATTTGTCGTCCGTAAACAGGAACTCCACCGGGTCTTCCAGGGTGAGGATGTGCTTGCGATAATTCTGATTGACCCAGTTGAGCATCGACGCAATCGTCGTGCTTTTCCCCGAACCCGTCACGCCGGCCAACAGGATCATGCCCT
>WRMR01000081.1 GCA_009776995.1 Planctomycetaceae bacterium
TCTCCCCGCTTCCGAATGCCGATATGTGGGATACGGCAACAAGCGTCCCCACACGGGATGCCAAATATTTGTGCCTGGATCGCCCGTTTTCAGGAAGATAGATTATTGTGTCATCACAGGATTTCAAGGACTGGGAATCCGCTTCGCAAATCGACCCGTTGATTCTGCGGTTGCTCCAGAAAAAAAACGACAAATCCGCTCTCATCCGGAAAGAACCCCCGGTGAAGCAGCGGCGCTTGTCCGTCCTCTATGCGGCGTTTATTGGCGTCAGTGCCATGATCCTCGTCATGATTGTTGGCGTCGTTCGCTGTACGGATGTCGATATGATTTTAGCCAACAGTTGCCGAACCCTGATGGTATTCTGCGTCATCGGGTTCATCACCGGCATGATCGCCGAAATGTGTGTGCGGGAATCGGCCAAGTCAATGATACGTGAGATGTTACAGCGAACGGACAACACGCAAAATGCCCAACTGAACGAAACATCACATGAAAACCGTGACATGAACAACACAAGATGAACGGAAAAAATGGCAAAACATCTCTTTCACAAAACGGGCAAAAATGTTATCGTTCCCCTCTGCTGAATCAATGAAAATTCCCAGACAGGATGAACGGTTGGCCGGCGATGTGGAATCATCGTCCTAATGAGTTGGCACGGAGTAGCTTATGAGTGTTGCGACAACGGCGTTGACAGAAATCGAAGAATTGTGGGTCCGTTTCAAGGAAGACACTTCCAACACCGAACTGCGGAACCGCCTGATCGAGCAATACATGCCGCTGGTGAGAAATCGCGGTGAGCGTATCTGGTCGCGGCTCCCGGAAGGGATTGAACTGGACGACCTGATTTCCGCAGGCACATTCGGCCTGATGGACGCGATTAATGCCTTCGACCTCGAACGCGGTGTGCGGTTTGAGACCTTTTGCATCCCGCGAATTCAAGGGGCCATGCTCGACGAACTCCGCTCGATGGACTGGGTTCCGCGGCTTGTGCGTTCCAAAGCCAGCAAGATCAATGAGGCGTACAAAGTTCTGGAGTGCAAACTCGCCCGCAAGCCAAGCGACGACGAAATGGCGGAACACCTGCAAGTTCCCCTTGCGGAATTTGAGAAAATGCTGACCGAAACGCACGGCGTGAACCTGACCAGTCTCGACAGAAAATGGTTTGAAACCGACAGTTACAGAGATATTAGGGAAATTGACATTCTGGCCGACAAACGCGGCGAAGACCCGACCGAACGATTGCGGAAAGTGGAAATGGTTCGTGCGTTTACCCGGGGACTGACAAAAAACGAGCGCCTCATCATCATTCTGTACTATTTCGAGGAAATGACGATGAAGGAAATCGGCCTGACGCTGGACCTGTCCGAAAGCCGTGTCAGCCAGATGCACAGCACGATCGTCGAACGGATGCGCAAACTGCTGCTTCACCGTGTGGGTGATTTCTGAAAAGCATCAGACTCCGATTCTGGTTTCAAGACAGGCCATGGCTTTCGCGTAAATCTCTTCTTCCGTCGGAACGTTACCGCCGACGCGAAACAGGAGATCGACCTTTCGCAGAGGAAGTGCCAGTCGCACGTCTTCGGCAAATTGCCCAAGACTCAGCTCGACGACAAGAAAGCCGGCCTTGGGGTTGACTTGTTCAAAGTACGCCTGTTTTGGAAAGGGCCAAAGCGTTTTCGGCCGCACCATACCGACTTTGTAACCCTCAGCACGCATTCGATCAACCACGGTTCGCAACAGACGGCTTGTGATACCATAGCCGGTCAAAACAAGATCGGCATCTTCGGCAAGATGAATTTCCGCAAGTGCTTCGTTTTCTTCGATTTCGCGGTACTTGGCCGCCAAGTGCAAAATCAAATCCTCAAGGTCGTCATAATCAAGAAAAATCGACGTCAACAGGTTGTCGTTCGATTCGGGCGTCGTGTCGAGTTTCCAATTTTTCGTCACGGTGTCGGTCGGAATTTCGACGATGTCAATCGGCTCCATCATCTGGCCGAGCGTTGCGTCGGACAAAACGTAAACCGGAATGCGGTACTTGTCCGCCAGTTCGAAGGCCAGAATCGTCATCTGGTACATCTCGGCAACGCTGTTGGGAGCCAAAACGATGACCCGGTAGTTGCCGTGACCACCGCCTTTGACGACCTGGTTGTAATCGCCCTGTTCCGGCCCGATGTTTCCCAAACCCGGTCCGGCACGCACGATGTCGATAATCACAACCGGCAACTCGCAACCGGCAATAAACGAAACACCTTCCTGCTTGAGGCTGATGCCAGGACCGCTTGAGGCTGTCAAAACCCTCATGCCACTTGCTGACGCACCGAAAACCATATTAATGGACGCAGTTTCACACTCGGCCTGGATAAATATTTTTCCCAGTTTCAGAAAATATTCCGCCGCCGTGTGTGCAATTTCACTGGCCGGTGTAATGGGGTAACCGAAATAAGCGTCGCAACCCGCAACAAGTGCCCCAATGACGACCGCTTCATTTCCTCTGACAAGTTTTTTCATACTGGCTCAATGTGTTTTCGTCACGAAACGCAAAAAACACTCTTATTGATTATTCTCCAAAGACTTGCGTTTGATGACCGTAATGGCATCCGGTTCCGGGCAGACGTAGAAACATGTGCCACAACCGCTACAGCCCTCGCCGCAATACACCGTAAACTCGTAGCCCATGCCACTGATGGCTTTGCCTTTTTTGAGTAATTTTTTAGGACAAAATTCAATACAAAGACCACAGGCTTTGCATAGTTCCGGCTTCACGATGATGCAACTCTTTTGATTCGAGTCACTTTCATCAAAGGAAGAAGCTGTGGTTTCGCTGATTCTTGATTCATTTAACATCATGTCATTCTCGATTTCGTGCCATAAGCGAAATCTCACGAGTGCCATTCAGTGAGGGAAAAAACCATTATATCCTGAAAATCTCTGAAAGACAATGTGAACAAAGCATACAATCCCGTGACGAATGCTGAAAATCCTGGAAACCGGCGATTGAAGTGTGCAATAATCGAAAGTTACGATGTGAAACTATTTTCCACAAGTTCCTTTTGCATAACACCTGATCTGATATAATGAGAAGGTTTGCTGTAGGCGGTTGAACGGTATTATGTGGCACTTCATCAAACATTCAATGAAAATGAGTACAAAACGAGTTGGAAAGCTGGTCCTGGAAGATGGCTCCGTTTGGGTTGGCGAAGCGTTCGGTGCCGAAGGTGAGGCGGAAGGGGAAATTTGTTTCACAACGTCCATGAGCGGCTACCAGGAAACAGTCACCGACCCGAACAACGCCGGGCAAATTGTCGTCATCACCTACCCGGAAATCGGAAATTACGGCGTCAACAGCGAAGACGCCGAGAGCAGGAAAATTCATCTTTCGTCGCTGATCGTCCGCAATCTTAGCAGTTTGGCCAGCAATTTCCGCTGTGAGGCAACACTCGAAGAGTATCTGTTGCGATTCAATAAAGTCGGCCTGAAGGGGCTGGACACGCGGACGCTCGTCCGGCGCATTGCCGACCGGGGCGAGATGCGGGCCATCGTTTCGACGCTCGACGAAGACGATGCTTCGCTACTGCAAAAAGTTTGGGATTGGCCCGGCATTGCGGGTCAAAACCTGGCCGAACGCGCCGCCGAAGACACCGTCCGGGATTGGGATGAGCCGCTTGGTTCCTGGGCTGATTACCGTCTGCAATATGGCACCCCCCTGGCGGAAGATGTTGTTGCGGACGCGCCGTTGATTGTCGTGCTTGATTTCGGGTTACGCTGGAGTTTCGCGCGGTTTTTGCGGAGCATGGGTTTTCGTGTGCGGATCATGCCGGGTTGCACAACGATGGCTACCGAAGTATTGGCCGAAAAACCGGCAGGCGTGTTGCTTTCGAACGGCCCAGGCGACCCGAATGCCGTGCCGAATGCCATCGAAACGGTTCGCCAACTTCTTGGAAAAGTGCCGCTGATGGGGATTTGTTTCGGTAACCTGTTACTCGGACTGGCTTCGGGTGCCAAAACGCAACGCCTCAAGGTCGGGCATCGCGGTTCAGGGATGCCGATACTCAACAAGTCAACCGGTAAAGTGGCGATCACTTCGCAAAATCACGGCTTTTCGCTCGACCCGACAAACTTGGGCGATTCGCTCGAAGTCACGCATGTCAACATCAACGACAATACGGTCACCGGCGTTCGTCACAAGAAGTACCCGGCCTTCGGCGTCATGTTTTTCCCGAAACTGACCGACATCGTCGTCGGCAACAAGATCATCGCGGACAATTCGCACCCGTTCGTCGCATTTCGTGAGTTGATAGGCTAGGGACGAGGCAGTGTGGTCACGGCGTGTCCGACATCCGGTTTTCACCACGAAGCACGAAAGTCACGAAATTTTTCGCCACGGATTTTATTGGATGAAACACGGATTTTTTCACCACGAAGGTATTTAGCCCCAGGTCTTTAAGACGGGGAGAGGGGGAGTTGTCGCGTCACCCTGTTACGCGCATGGTAGGGCGGTTATGCCGTGGCCGCCGTTCGATTTTCTCTGGGAGTACTCAAAAGGTGACTTTCCGCACGGGCTGCGGGACGGTTTCCAGTTCGGGAAGAATTTTCCGAAGCTCGTCGTCGACTTCGGGCGATCCCCATTTTCCGAGACAAAGATACCGCCCGTGAATGTATAAACCTGTGCGAGTCCTGATGGTTGTGCAGAGTGGGTGTGGGTAGTGTTCTTTTTGGCTTTGCCATGCCTGCCTCCGGGGATTACTGGTATTTACCAAGTAATCAAGTAGGATGACACGAAAAACATTGACCGTAAACATTTGGAGTTTAATGATTTACAAGTCGGGGCGAGAGGATTTGAACCTCCGGCCTCCTGCTCCCAAAGCAGGCGCTCTCGCCAGGCTGAGCTACGCCCCGATCATGTCAAAATATTGTGAGAACGAAATGACATTATTCATGATACACATTTCCTGAAAAACGGCAACCGGGCTGTATCAGGAGATTCCAGAGCCGCGAAAGTCATCAAGCGGAATGACCGCTCCATTACCGTCGCGGCTCTGATGGATCGAACAGCTTATTTCCAAGTGTTCAGGAACTGGTGTGCCATGCAGGCAGGAGATTTGATTTATGGTTGGTATTTTTGGCGTAAGTTGCGACGGCAAGGACACCGGATTCGTTCCAGCTCATGCCGCGATGTTTGCAACGTTCGGAAACGGCCACATCGTCTGATTTCTCCAACGCGTAAGCGTTCACGGTTTTTTTCTTACCATTTCGTAATTTCGTAAACACTTGGTGATTTTTTGTTCTTGGTGAATTTTTTCCCAGTGCGTAAAATAGAGTGTATGGTATTATTATGCAATACAATCGTTATTTGCAAAATAAACAAAATGAATAAACAACATAAAGTTTTTGTCACTGGAGCTGCCGGTTTTATTGGTACGAAGTTGGTGCAACTCCTTCTCCGGGAAGGCTTTTCCGTGCGCGGGCTCTACCATCGCAAACCACCGGATTGGTCGAATTTTGGCGACATCAACCGCCGCTCGGAGATCGAAGGCTCCCATGACCGTCTCCAATTCGTACAGGGTGACATCACCTCGCTGGAAAGTCTCCGCCAAGCAATGGAAGGTTGTCGCTACGCATTTCATTTGGCGGGTTTTGCCAAGAATTGGGCAAGGGATTTCAGCATTTTCACCAAAATTAACGTTGACGGAATGCGGAATGTTTTTCAAGTGGCGAAGGATCAGAATTATGAACGGATTGTCTGGACTTCGAGTATCGTGACCTTTGGGCCAACCGAACCGGGAACAATGGCCGACGAAGCATCGCCGCGAATTACTGAACAGTATTTTACAGAGTACGAAAAAACGAAAACTGTTGCGGAAAAGGAAGCCCTGCAATGGGCTACCGATGGTCTCCCGCTGGTCATTGTCAATCCAACCCGTGTGTTCGGCCCCGGCCCCCATACGGACGGAAATGCTTTAGCCGGGCTGATTCACGATTATATTTCAGGCAAACTTTTTGTCATGTTCAATTTCGGCATGAACACGGGCAACTACGTTTTCGTTGATGACGTTGCGCAGGGGCATTACCTTGCCATGCTCAAGGGGCGAATCGGCGAGCGGTACATTTTGGGAAGTGAAAACGCATCACTCAGGCAGTTTTATACTTACGTCGAAGAAGTCAGCGGCATACGACGGCGTGGACTGCCGATTTTCATCCCCGGTGCCATGATGATCGCACGTTTGTTCGTCCTTTGGGCGAAGCTGGCTGGCGGCTATCCCCGTATTTCGCCCGGATGGGTCAAAACCTTCGCGACAGACTGGTGTCACAGTAGCGACAAAGCCAAAACAGAACTCGGATATGATCCCATTCCGTTAAAAGAGGCAGTTCGGCGAACTTACGAGTGGCTGAAAGAAAAAAATACCCAAAACCCGGAATAATTCTGCCGGGCTTGGGGAAAATCATATTCAAGAACCCGTTATTATTGTGACTTATCTATTTTACGTCACAATCCATATGGTTCCACAGAAATATCGAATGTCATTGATTTTTCGACTTTACATCGCAAATCAGATGTTTGCGCACTGGTGTATTTTTTGGCAATGATGGGCGTAAGACTTGGTATGGACACTGTTTGCATTTGTCCACCCCCTCCGAGGGTTTGAAAACTGACATTCTTGCCGACTTTGGTCGCGCCAGTAATATAAACGGTATATTCTCCCGGAGGAAGTCCGTCATTTGCTTTGAGTGACCCCATGACGTAGGAACCGTCTTCTTTGATTTCGCCATTGGCGGAAAACCCTTCCTTTTCAAAGACAACATGACCACGACCAATCGGTGTTCCATCGGTCAAAGTCACTTTTCCTTTCACCTGCTTATGACCCGAACAACCTGCAAAAGCCATAACAAAACATAGCATTACTGATATCATAATGAATCGCATCATCCAAGGCTCCATTGTCTCTGTCTGTTTCATCCTCGCAATTGATACAATTATACCGCACAACGCCATGGACTTTGCATTTATGTCTGCGAACTTTGTGGCCTTTGTGTTGAAATATTTAACACAAAGGCCACAAAGCTTTTCACAAAGGTCACAAAATGAATACCAGTCCAATGGCGTTCGGCAGTATAAAACATCCGATCATTCCAAATGGTTCCAAGAACCAAGCGTCAAATCATCAGTGTTCCTCTGCGGCAATCTGCGGCAAAACAATACTGATAGGGTTGGTTTTGGTACTACGGTAGCGAAACCGCTTTCCCGTCATTAACTTGGGCAAAAGCGGCAAGGATGGAATAAGGAGCTGTCACGGAAACGGCTTGAACGGAACCATCGCCTATCGCAAAATTCACCACGCTCGTATGGTTGCTTCCAAAATTGTAGTGATGTGTGGGAACATAACCGACATCATTTGTGGAGTTAAAATCATTCGGGCCTTTAGCAAGCGTTTTTTCGCCATCCCAAGTACGGAAAGACCGCGCGTGAGAATTGCCTCCCCAAACACCGGGACTGAGATACGAACAGTCAGCGGAATAAACTTCCTTCACGTCCCATCCAGCCGGTCTCAAAGAACCATCTCCACAAACATCCAACACAGCAGTGGGTATGTGCTTTTCCCCGATCATAAACTGGTTGCTTGTACCATCCGACAGCCAAGCAAACGTATCATGGGGTCTTGCGTCTTTCCAGCCTGCCCACCATTCACCAACGATGGCCATGCGAAATGGCCCGGCTTGATTGGAGTTGTCTGTCGATCGGGCCTGTTCTCCATAAAACATCCATCCCAAACTACGTCCCGAATCATTTTCGAGCGGGTGAAACACCATGGCATAATCGATTTGCGGCCCCGCAGCGGCACCATTAATTTCGCTATTTGGGTCTCCCGTGAAATCGACATATTTCGTCCCGGAACGTCGTGACGGACAAAGGACGATGCTCACCGAACCAAATGCTTGTTTTTGTTCCGTAGTAAGACCTGGCCCTGCAAAAGACTGGGAACCTTCCCACCAATACGAATTTGTACACTCCATGATTCCCACGGGTGCCCCGAAATCTCGGTTTGCCAAGTGGTCATACAAAGACTGGCGTTCGATGTAAGGGTACAGGAACGGCCACATCGACATTCGCAAGTTATTGATACAAGCGGGTGGAATTCCTTTTCTTGCATCGTGAAAATTGTGAATGGCAAGCCCGATTTGCTTCAGATGGTTAGTACACTGCATTCGGCGTGCAGCTTCCCGTGCGGCCTGAACAGCCGGCAACAGAAGAGCGATCAAAATGCCGATGATCGCAATGACAACCAGAAGTTCAACAAGGGTAAATGCACGTAATTTGCCCCCCCCCCCCATCTTAACACGATTCTCTTTCATAACACTACCCTCCCTTTAAAGTATTGGGGTGAGAAAAATGAGCCATGACATAACAGCTCTTACAACAGTTCCTCGCCATGTTATCATATTATAACAACCTGTAATGCAAAAAGCAACTGAGATAACGATATTTTTTTCAAAAAACTTCGTTGGGTTTTCGCCAAAAAAATAAGTCGGCCAGGATAGACAAGTTCTTTATTTCAACAGGATTCACAGACATTAATTTAGAGAGAAGGTAAAAGGAGAATCCCATCTGCCCTGAAAACGCTGTTCACCCTGTCATAAGCATCTCCAGCAGATTACTTCACCACAAAGAATCACGGCGTGACCATCCTGCCATGCACGTCGCAAAGCGACTAACTCATCACTTTTTTTCACACTGCGGTTCACCAATCAAGAAAATTTGACTGCCACAGTTTTGTTGCCACGATGCGATTCCAACGCGGCGGTGAAAAGGCGGTGACTCAGGGCTGTTTCTTCGGGCGTTGCACAGCCGGAGAAGCGGCTGAACGGGCGGCCATGTTCCAGTTCAAAGAGGAACGCTGCCCACATCTGTAAAATCGAATCGGGAAACCCAAACTCGAAGATTCCGCCGGTGATGCTTGGGAATGTCGTCTCATGTCCCATGTCGAGAACCGACCAGGATTGTTCATCGCCCGGCGAATACGACATGAACTCCAGCTGCTTGGGATTTTTCGTCGAAAATCGGGCCGACGCCTGGGTGCCGAGAATTTCAATGAACCAGGTATCTTTCTCGCCCGGCGCGATGCGCCATGTTTTCAACGACATGGGAAATACGGAGCCTGTTTCCTGCTGGGTGACATCGCACAAGAGCGTTGCATTGTCCCAGGTTTCGCAGGGAACCGTGCCGCCTTTGCCGTCGGGGCGTTCCTGCACGATGTTCGTCAGAACCGCACGCACCGAGTTCGGCACCCAACCGGCCCGAAACGGCAGGTGACAGACGTGCATGCCGAGGTCGCCCATGCAACCGTACTCGCCGTTGAATTGCACCATGCGTTTCCAGTTGATCGGCTTTTGCGGGTCGAGGTCGCTCGAATGCAAAAACGCGGCGTTGACCTCGATGATTGTTCCGAACACGTTTTGCTCAATCATTCGACCGATCCGCTGAACCGCCGGAATGAAGGGAAATTCCGACGAGCATCGCACAAGCAGTTCCGGGTGCGCTGTCACCGATTCCATGATCGCGTCATTGGCGGCCAGGTCGATTCCGAACGGTTTTTCACCCATCAGATGCTTGCCTGCGTCGATGACCGCGCGGAAAATTTCACCGTGTAAATGATGCGGTACGGCACAATACACGGCATCGACCGCCGGGTTTTCGAGAAGCTCGCTGTAATCGGCCGTTGTCTGGGTGATACTCGAAAAGTTGCCTGTGTACCATGAAAACAACGTGGGATTGGCGTCGCAAACGGCAACGATTTCAGGGCGGGACGTCATGCCGGGCAGGTGGCACCAGCGTGCGGCGGCACTGGCGAACTCGCGTCCCATCAAACCGCAACCGATGATTCCGAAGCGAATGGTTTTCATGTCACCAGCCCAATTCCTTTTCGGTTTCGGCGATGGCCTCGTCAATGATGTCGATTCCCTTGAGGAGCGTTTGTTCGTCCATGACAATCGGCGGACTCATGCGGAGGATATGTCCGGCGGGAATCCAGGCCAATCCCTTGCGGAACGCTTTTTGATAAACCAGTTCGCCCGCTTTGTCGAACGGTTCTTTCGTCGTTTTGTCCTTGACCAGTTCGATGCCCATGAGGCAACCTTTCGCCCGAACGTCGCCGACGATTTTGCGCTCGACGAGCATTTTCTTCATGCGTTTGTCGGCCGTTTCGCCGAGGAACGCTGCGTGTTCGAGCAGGTTTTCCTCTTCGATGACTTCGGTGGAAGCCAGTGCCGCCGCACAGGCCATCGGATTGCCGCCGTAACTGCTGGACGCGGAAATTTTTTCGAACGATTCAATGAACGGTTCGCGCACGGCAACGCAGGTAACGGGAAACCCGTTGCCAAAACCTTTACCGATGGACACCACGTCGGGTAGCACGTTCCAGTGTTCCATGCAAAGCCATTTCCCGGTCCGTCCCCAACTGGTGAGCACCTCGTCGGCCATAAGCAGGATTTTATGCCAGTCACACAACGCTTTCAGTTTGGGGAAGAAGTCATCCGGCGGAATGATGGAGCCGCCCCAACCCTGAATTGGTTCCAGCACGAAACCGGCCACATCGCCGACGGTTCCCTTGTCAATATATTCCTCGTAAAACGCAATGTATTGGTCGGTGTCGATGGTTCCGTCCGGTTTTGTCCAAAGCGGACGGTAAGGGTTAGGCCGGGGAACCATGTGCGAGCCGGGCATTCTCGTGCGGCCATAAACCTGCGACCGGATATGCGCCAGCGAAACGGCACCGGTCGTTTTGCCGTGAAAGTCGTAGAAACAGCTAATCAATTCCCCTTTGCCGTTTGCCGCGCGCAGGACACGCAAGCCCGCTTCGACGGCGGCGGTTCCGGCGTCGTAAAATTGATATCCTTTCAAATCGCCCGGCATGACGGCGGCAAGTTTTTCGACCAGTTCGGTTTTAATGCGCGTGGTGAAATCGTGGACGTTCATCACCTGACGGGCATATTTTGCGACCGCCTCGCTGATTTTCGGATGACAGTGCCCCAATGTGGTGACGTAAATGCCGGAAGAGAAGTCGATGTATTGATTGCCGTCAACATCTTCCAGTGTGCAACCGCTTCCCGACTCAAAGGCGACGGGAAAGAGCTTGACCTGGGAACTCAACCCTTTGAAATATCTCGTACACCGATGATGATACTCCAGGGAAAGCGGTCCGGGAAGCGGAGTTTTCAGATTGGGATAGCGGGAAAGATCAACTTTTCCCCACGCAAGCGTGGAAAACGGTGCGGACATGAACCTGTGACTCCTGGAGGGGTGAGTTTCTGAAAAAATACATGTTCACTTTCTGTTTTTTTGAAATGAATCATGTATTAAAGTTTACTCATCCCTGGGAAGAAGTCAAGAGGATTTTTGATTCCGAAGAAAATTTTGGAATAAAAACGGGGCGACACGTCGATTGCGTTATCGCGCTTCGTGTCGGATCATGTTCCGCAAAATCCGCTCGGCGACCGGGTCGATTCCCAAATTGTCCCGAATTCGGAGCGTGTTCAAAACGAACCGGCCTTTGCCATGTCGATACACGGCCGTCAGGAGACCGGATTCGTACGACAACGCTGTTTTGATTGATCCGGCGACGATTTCATCCGGATCACTCTGATCGTTCCAGAATTGATTTGTCATCAGATTTCGATAAAAGGCGTGGTCCATAATCCCGCCGTGCGGCAATCCTTCGAAATACGGATGGTTTTTCGTCCAATCGTCCTTATGGTAGAGCCAAACCCAAACACTGTGGAGTTGTCCCCGTTGTTCGAGCGGCACTCTGGCGGTCCGGTCGTCGCCGTCCTGAAAAACCTCCGGGCAGAGAAAGATGCACCTGGCACCGTTTTCCAGCCGTTTCAAAAGCGGCCCAAAATCCTCCGCCGGTTTCCGACCGATGAGAATGACGTCGGAATCTGTTGCGGCGTCGAATCCTTTCGTTGGGATTCCGCGTGAACGGAGCCAGTGGTCGAGTTCCGGATCGTCGCCCCAAAGAACGACTTCCGTATCGATGGCGGGCATGTCCCCGGGGTTGGTCACAAAAAACTCCAGAGGACGCCCGGCAGGAGCACCACCCTCAAGCATCGTTGCATGGAACTGGTAAACGCCGCCCATACCGTCAACGACGATGTTTCGCTCAAAAAACGGAATTGCAAACGGCGGTTCTTTGCCATCGACAATTCCCGGAACGATCAGCGGAACCGTTTCGTCGAATACTCGGTGGTTGTCCGGTCCGACAACTTGGACACGAACCTTGTATTCCCCCGGCTTGAGTACGTCTTCATTGGCAAGAACCGCCTCGAATTTGATTGTTGTTCCCGTATAAACCTGCCATTGATCGGCAAAGAGGCAAAACCGCAGTGGGGCAAACGCGTCAGCCATTGCGTCAACAGTACCGTGTTTCAGTTCGCGGAATGTGGTTGTGAGTCCCTCGCCGGAAAATCCCTGATCGTGCGTTCCTGTGACACTGTGACCGATCATTGCGGTATTCGCCCGAATCGCGTTGATGCCGAGCAATCGCAGTGCGGCCATCCAATCGATGGTCTGCCGGAAATAATCCGCCGGGTCCGCAAATGTATCTTCCATGTTCCATCGTTTCCAATCGTGCATGAAGCGGTCGTACTTGTCACGGTAAAACTTCGCATCCTCCGTGTCGGTTCGGCCACGTTGTTCGAACTGCCGCATCACGCGAAACAGGTCAACGGCACTGCCTATTCCGTACTCGGACAGAAACATCGGCAATCCATCCTTTTGGAAAAAACGCAACTCCCGAAGGATACGGTCGCTGTGCGGAAGGTCTTTGTAGGGATGCTCATCGGACATCATGTTTTCCCAAACCGTGGAGCTGGGATTGGCAACGCGGCCGAAACTGGAATAAGCCTCCAACGGATTCCAGCGGTCGCCCAGTTGCAGGTCCCATGATCCGCTGTGGTACAGGACAAGCCGGGTTTCGTCGTGTTCCCGGATCATCGGAAGCGATTGGAGACCGACGTTGAGAACACGCGGTTCGGTCA
>WRMR01000082.1 GCA_009776995.1 Planctomycetaceae bacterium
CATTTGAAAAACCGATTGCTACCCAATCAAAAAACCGAAGCAAAAATAAGATGCAAAATACTAAACCACTTCACAAAACTCGGACTGCCCGAATATTACGCAAAAAATCATTAGTCAACAACGCCCCTCCAAATTAAAGTAATGTCTGTTGAAAGTTCATTCAAATTATCCTGCCCCCCTTCGCCATGTGAACGTCATTAACGTCTCGGACTACTACGGAGGCTCTGCCACCTGATCGTCTCATCGGTAAGGATTCGCCTTGTTGAATGCAAGGTTATCCGTGCGATTACCGTTTGTCTCTATTGTTATAACTTTATCGACTTTCTACTCGATCAGGTTTCTCCGGTTCCCCTGATAACACTCAAACGTTTTCCGTTAGACTCCACCTTTAGCTACACCCAACAGCAATCTGCTGCTCCCCCAAACATCGTCGGCTAATTGGTCTCGCTCGACGACTACGGAATGCTTTTGGCATTCGTCAAACTGTCAACCTACGGTGAAAGTCTTCAGTTGTTTGGGCCGTTGCCTTAACCCCCGGCGGCGGTTCTCCGGGGCGATCACAATATTAGCGGCAACGAGAACCCCCTTTCTCGAAGGTGTTATGGTGGTTCCTGTAAGTAGTCATGGGAAAACTCTGCCTAGCAGGACGGCCAAGGCTATGTAATCTCACCCGTGTCCCACATTGTCGAGGGAGCTGTCTCGCCCACGGCTCTGCACTTGCCGTGAACTTACCCTCTATGCACTTTTGGCCGACCAAACGGCCACGGTTCTTTTGACAAACAGTATTGACTATCCTTCTCATATTCACCCAAATTGGAATTTTGGAAATTTTCAAAGTTTTCGGGAACTTGTTTGGTTGGCATCTGGTCTATATTATAAATATTCCAAGAGGTCAATCAAATATTGTTCCTAAATTTTGGGTCAATTCTGCTTTATCTTGAACATTGTTATCAAGGTATCTATCGCCTATTTGGTATCTTAGGCAATATACATCGGACGCACTCCATAAGGGGGAACTGTGGTGATTGCGGCGATACTGTTTTCCTGAATGCCCGGCATGTACTGAAAACAATCGGCATGGAGATATTGATACATCGTTATTGGTTCCGGGGTTCATCAGGAATGTGGCTGAGGACATCGGAGACATTGCACTGAAAATGAGTGCAAATCCTGTCAATGACCTCCAGGGACACGTACTCGCCACGTCCCATTTTGTCTATGGTTGATTTGGAAATGCCGGTTGCCTGCATGAGGGCTTTCTTGGTCATTTCCTGATCTATCAATAATTTCCAGAGTGGCTTGTATGAAAATACCATGAGTCATTGATTGTGTTAAATGATAACACTATTATAATGAGATGTCAACACTAAAGTATCCATTTTTTGGCATTTTTTGTTTTTTTGGCGTATGGCATGGCACGTGAAGCAGGTTACTTTCGGTGGTAATTGAGTTTTCCACACTTTCATAGATAATATATGGGTTTAAGGTATGATTTCAAGACTATCGATTGAAGATCGTGAAAAATTACCATACTATCGAATTCAAACTTTAATCTATTGGAGCAACTCATGATGGCAGCAACAACTTATTATGACAAAGACGCGGACCTTTCCTTGTTGAAGGGGAAAACGATTGCGATTCTCGGTTACGGTTCACAGGGGCATGCCCATGCGCAGAACCTGCGGGACAGCGGGTGCAACGTGATTGTCGCCGAACTGGAAGGGACGGCCAATTACGAAGCCGCCGTCAAGGACGGGTTCCAGCCGATGTCCACCGAGGAAGCAACGCGACAAGGCGACCTGATCGTCTTTACGCTTCCCGACGAATTGCAGGCGGAAATCTTCCGCACCCAGGTTCGTGACAACCTCAGCAAAGGCAATATCATCGTCGCGACACACGGTTTCAACATTCACTACGGCCAGTTCAACCTGCCAGCTGGTGTTTGCGCGTTATTGATCGCCCCGAAAGGACCCGGCCATCTCGTGCGCAGCGAGTTCGTCAAGGGCGGCGGCGTACCGTGCCTGATTGCGCTCGGCGATGGGGCAGGTGACGCGGAACGCAAAACCGGGCTGGCTTACGCGAAAGGGATCGGCGGAACACGCGGCGGTGTCATTGAAACGACCTTTGCCGAGGAAACCGAAACCGACTTGTTCGGCGAACAGGTTGTGCTGTGCGGCGGCGTCAGCGAACTGGTCAAGGTTGCGTTTGAAGTGCTCGTTGAAGCCGGTTACCAACCGGAAATGGCATACTTTGAGTGCATGCACGAACTGAAACTGATCGTTGACCTGTTCTACCAGGGCGGCATGAACTACATGCGTTACAGCGTCTCGAACACGGCGGAATACGGCGATTACACACGCGGCCCGCGCATCGTGACGGCGGAAACGAAGCAGGAAATGAAGAAGATTCTTGAAGAGATTCAAAACGGCCAGTTTGCCCGCGAGTGGCTGCTCGAAAACAAGGTCAATGCACCGGCGTTCAAGCGGTTGCGTGCCCGTGCCCGTGAGCATCAGATCGAGGAAGTCGGTCGTCGCCTCCGCAAACTGATGAGCTGGATTGACGTGAAAGAATTGTAAGGAGTCGCGCAACCATTAACGTGACCATTTCAATCAGAGCCGCGAGAGTCATCAAGCGGAATGGCCGTTCCGTGACCGTCGCGGCTCTGATTCATCGAACAACTTATTTTTGTGCGAGTCCTTTGCATGATATCTCTCAAGATTCCGTGAGCACTGGCATCTTGCACGATCGTCCTGCCACGGGCCGTGATTCACACGGCGCGGGGGTTATGCTATATTAAAAGTAGGTCGGCGTCGAAACACCGGCGTCTCAGACGCACGGCAAAATGGTGATGCGCCGCAAGGACAGCGATGGTGTTCATCATACTGTTGACATCACGACTTGCATCTCACAAACAGGAAGAATCGCATGAGCGTAATTTTTGATTATCGAACGGAAAAAGGGATCATTTTGTCCGGCAATCCTGCGGAAGTATGGTCCGACTGGCAGGGAAACGGCGAAAAGTGGTTGTTCTTCGCCCCGCACGATGACGATATTGTTGCTGGTGCCGGTTTGACTTTCCTGGCAGGGATTAACTTGGGCGTGGATGTTCATGCGGCGGTTGTTACCAACGGTCGTGTGGGCTATTGCCTGCCTGAATTGAAGGACACGATTGTCCAGGTGCGCAACCGGGAAGCCCGTGAGTCGTTCCACTTTCTCGGATTGCCGGAAAGCAATTTGTACCAGTTTGACTATGACGACGGAAATTTGCCACACAACGCCGGCCGCTGGTTTACGAATGACCCGAACGATACGCGCGCCATCGCGGGTTCGGTCGGTCTGCAAAACACAATGGTCTGGTTGCTCCGCAAAGTCCAGCCGACACGGGTGTTCATACCCAACCGCCTCGACCTGCACCCCGACCACAGCATCGTCAACCAGGAACTGATCATGAGCGTGTTTCATGCGCAAGGGTTGATCTGGCCGGAACTCGGACCGCCAATCCCGCACTTGCCCATGCTGTATGAGTACGCGACCTATAATGATTTCATTTCGCCGCCGACACTACGGGTTCGCGTATCCGACGACTTGGTCGAAAAACGCCTCGCGGCACTCGCCATTTATAAGAGCCAGATGCAAATCGACCTGGTCGTCAATGAAATCCGCAAAGCCGGCGGCAACGAATACCTGCTCGAAATGGCCTTCAAAGTTTACAGTGCAAAAAAATATGAATCCCTTTTTTAGTGGCCGATGATGAGCGGTCGGTGGATGGTGCACCTCTTCACAAATGGCGTTCAATATCATTGCCCTGTCAGGACAAAACATCATTGCCGATAATCCCGTCATTGCGCCGGAGTACCGGCTTCATTCCGGCTTGTGTTTTTCGCGCAACGTGAAATACACACTCAACGCCTGTTTCATGGCCGCGACTTCATGTACACGGAAAATCTGCACACCACGGGATGCGAGAAACAGCGTCACGGCCAGCGTTGCGGGCAAGCGGTGTTCCGGGTTGGCCGAATGCTCAATGCCCGTGAGTGTATCGAGAAAACGTTTCCGCGAAATGCCATACAAAAGCGGTTGTCCGAGCGCGTGCAGAGTTGTTGCTCCCTGGAGTAACCGGACATTGTGCGCGGCAGTTTTGCCGAAGCCGATACCGGGATCAAGCGTGATGCGTTCCGGTGAAACACCTGCCGAAACCAGTGCGTTCCGTCGTTTGGCAAGATACGCCGCCACTTCGGCAACGACATCGTCGTAATGCGGATCAGCCTGCATTGTCTGCGGCATTCCCTGTTTGTGCATGAGGCAAACGCCGGCTTCCGTTTCGCACAGCAGGGGAAACATGCCGTCGTCGAACGTTGCGGCGGAAATGTCGTTGACGATTTCGGCACCTGCGGTCAGACACTCCCGCGCAACCGCCGCACGATACGTATCCACCGAGACCGGCACGGTCGTTTGTTCGCAAAGCGTTGCCACAACGGGTAGGAGACGTAGCAGTTCCTCCGATTCGCCAATAGGTTGTGAACCGGGACGCGTGCTTTCGGCACCGAGATCAAGAATCGCAGCACCTTCTTCCACCAGTTGCAGAGCGTAGTCAACCGCCGCATTGACATCAAGCTGTCTGTTGCGATACAATTTTCCGCCGTCGCTGAAACTGTCCGGTGTGAGATTGACGATGCCCATCAGAATCGGCCCGTGCGCCAAATCGATGCTCTGTGTGCGAAGTTGCCAACGGGTCATGGTAGTAAAGAAAGATCGGCGACGTGAAATCCCGCGTTTTCCAAATCAAGACGGAAGCGTGTCATTTCTGTATCAATTGGCCGGGACTTGCAACCGACCTGTGGGCTATGATAAAATGGGTACAAGTGGAAAGATTATCCCAAAATTTAATGTTGATTGTAATAGTGACATATTAGACTTATTCGGAAACTCAATAGATTTCTGCCCAAACTACCCATGTTGTTGATTTTTGGAAAAATGGGCAATTACATTTCTGGGTTTCCGAACAAGTCTATTGAATTTTCGTAATCATTTCAGCCAAATGTTTGTGAAAATTCGTTTTGTCACTCGGTAGAAAAGACTTATACCACATCCCGGAATTTTTTGAACCCCCATAAATATTGAACGATTTTCGTTAGACAAAACGATGAAAATACAAAATATCAGTCTATGGTCGGCCATGTCATTGTTGACTCTGGTTTGTATCTCAGTATGCCCGGATTCCTTCTCCGATGAATTAAAGCGTTACGAATATCAGGAAATCGCCATGTCGATTCCTGTACGAATCGTCGTTTGTGCGGAAAATGACTCAAAGGCACAAGTTGCGGCGGAAGTGGTTTTTCGACGTGTCCATGAGTTGGATGCACTCATGACTGATTTCGAACCAGACAGCGAGCTGATGCAAATGTGTCGGCAAGGTGGTAAATCTGGTGAACCCATATCGGTCAGTGACGATTTGTTCCGTGTGCTACAAAAATCGAAGCAATTTTCTATCGATTCGTGGGGAGCTTTTGATATTACGGTCGGGCCGGTGGTTCGGCTCTGGCGTCGGGCAAGGCGGCTACATGAGTTCCCCGAAAAACGCTTGCTGGACGAAGCCAGGCAACTGGTCGGTAACGACCTTTGGGAACTCGACAACGAAACGCAAACTGTGACGATCAAAAAAGACAAGGTTTTGTTCGACCTCGGCGGCATTGCCAAAGGAGACATTATCGATCAGGCCATTGCGACCCTGAAAAGTCAGGGCATCACCTCCGCGCTGGTCGATGCCGGAGGTGATGTTCGTGTCTATGGAATCCCGCCTGACAGTAGCGTAAATGGTTGGGTCATTGGTGTTTCCGCATACGGCAAAGAGGTGGGCAGGGTTGTCTCGGCCGGCATTGCGATGGCGTCGTCGGGCGACTTGTCACGCTATGTCATTCTTGACGGCGTTCGGTATTCGCACATTGTCGATCCCAAAACCGGCGTCGGGCTGATCAACCAAACCGCCGTGACCGTTTTCGCTCCTGACGCAATCACAGCGGACGCCCTTGCAACGGCTTTGTCCATTCTGCCGCCGGAAGAGGGACTGAAACTGCTCGAAAAATACGAGGGAACCGCCGCCATGATCTGTCGGCGATCTGGACAGGATTCTCAGGAAACCGCCGTTTGGTATTCGGAAAACTGGGCGAATCTGGTGACTGCGGTTGAAGAGATGAACTGAGATACTCCAATGTGCTCGGGTACTGCCGCTACCCGACCAGCCAAAGATTGCGGGTTATCCTGTGTTCGATCCGGTCACTGCGCTATGCTTCGTTCCCGGCTGCCATTCTCCAACTCGCAATTGAAGTTCCAGAGGGGGTATGGCTCAGGATTTGACAATACCGTCTCAATGATCTATCATGAATTCATTCGGACCCTATATTTATTGTCAGTACGATCAATCATTTATCATGACATTCCCTACGAAACACTTGATTTGGCTTCTGTTTCTGTTGGCGTGTACGGTTCACCGGGGATTTGGGCAACCGGTTTCAGTGGTCGATCCACTGGGGATGATCGACGAGCGGTTTGGGACATTCACTTATCTCGATCCGTGCGACATCCTGCTTGACGCGGACGGCAATTTCCTGTTCGTGTTGAATGCCGGTTCGCGGGATTTGCGGAAAATCTCACTGATCGACGAACGCCCGCCGCAGATTTTCCAGTTCAACATTGAGCCGGTCCGCATGACACGGACGCCGGACGGAAAGCACATTGCCATCGTTGGCGGCGGGATGTGGGGAAAGCTGTTGCTGGTTGACGCCGAAATGCTCCGGCTTGAAAAAATCATTGCGGTTGGGCATACGCCGTCCGACGTCACGGTATTTCAGTCGGGCGGTGCCATGACCGCGTATGTGGCCAACCGTTTCAGCGGTGATATTTCCGTCGTTGATCTTGCAGCGGGTCAGGAAACGGCACGCTGGGAAGCCGGGCGCGAGCCGATTGCGCTCGATTTGACGCCGGACGGAACGCGGCTTGTGACAGTCAGCCACCTGCCGGAAGATTCGATGCAGTATCTCAACCCGCGCTGTCGTGTGCGGATTTTTGACACGGCAACGGGTGACGCGATGGTTGTCCCGCTGTTCCACGGTTCGATGAACGCCCGTGATCTGGTGATTTCACCCGATGGACGTTATGCTTTCACCAGTTGCCTTTTGGCGCACTTCGAGCAAGTCCCATCCATGGTCGATAACGGCTGGATCAACGAGAACGTGCTTGCCGTGGTTGATTTGGAAACGAATGCGTTTGCCGACATGGTTTATCTCGACGAATCGGGGCACGGGGCGGCCAATCCGTGGGGGTTGGCCGTTTCGGATGACAACCGCTACCTGGCCGTTGCACACACCGGTTCGTGCGAAGTTTCGCTACTGAACCTGCCGCGAATCATTCAGCGGCTTGACAACCGACCGCATCGTAACGCGCAGGGGTATGGGCAATACCCGCATTCGGGACGCAACGACGCGGGTTCGACCATGCCGCCCTGCGTTCGTATTCCGCTTGGGATGAAAGGCATGAGACGGCTTGTCATGGATGTGCAGGGCGACGGCGGACAGGGTCGTGTTTTCTGCACTGCGGCGTATGAAGACGTGATCGGGCGGTTCGATTTCAAGATCAGCGATCCGGTTATGCGTTCGTATGATTACAATACCGATCCTGACGGACCGCCGAAACCAAAACACGTTTCGCCGTTGCAAAAAATCGTCGATTATGCCAACGGCGAGGTCGCGTTTGAGTTGCTTGATGAGTTGCCGTATCAATCGGACAACTTGCCGAAAGCCGCTGCACCGGCACGGCTGACATTCGAGCGGCTGGAGCCGTTGGTTTCACACGAGGGTTTTGCGGTCGAGCGGAGTCTTGCGAGACTTGGCCCGCCTGTCATCTGGGACATCATCCGGCGCGGCGAGGTGCTGTTCCATGACGGGGTGTATTGCCGGCAACAATGGCAGAGTTGCGCCAGTTGCCACCCGGACGCCCGTGCGGACGGCGTCAATTGGGACTTGCTCAACGATGGGAACAACAACCCGAAAAACACCAAGAGCATGTTATACTCCCACGAAACCCCGCCGGCCATGGCGACGGGTGTTCGCGCGGATGCAGAAACGGCGGTTCGGGCGGGGGTGCATAGCATTTTGTTCGTGTACCTGTCATCGGAGAACGACTACTGCGCCATGGACGAGTATCTCAAATCGTTGCGACCGGTGCCAAGTCCGTTTTTGGTTGACGGCCAATTGAGCGATTCGGCCAAACGCGGAAAACTGCTCTTCAACGACGCACGGACCGGTTGCTCGGTCTGCCACCCGGAGTCGAATTATTACACCGACCTGAAACTGCACGATGTCGGCACACAAGGTTACGACTATTACAAGGCGTATGACACACCGACGCTCATCGAAGTCTGGCGAACGGCCCCTTACCTGCACGACGGTCGCTATGAAACGATCCGTGAATTGATCGTCGAAGGCAAACACTTCGCCCCGGACGACCGGCTCGACCTGTTGACCGAACAGGAAATCGACGATCTTGTAACGTTTGTTTTGTCGTTGTAGTTTTGTTTTCTTTGCCCCCCCATCCCTCACCCCTCGACCCTTAGAAAAAGCCGGAAACGATTCGCTTCAAAGTGTTTTTCACTCTGCGTTCTGCTCTCTGCGCTTACTCCGCTTCCCCCCCACTTTGCACTCTGCTCACAGCTCAAGGCGACAATTTCACCGCTCAAAGAGGAAAAATCACCGCTGCGAGGCGACAATTTCACCGCTCAAAGAGGAAAAATCACCGCTGCGAGGCGATGATTTCACCGCTCAAAGAGGAAAAATCACCGCTACGTGGCGATGATTTCACCGCTCAAAGAGGAAAAATCACCGCTACGAGGCGGTGATTTCACCGCTCAAAGAGGCAACATCACCGCTGCGAGGCGGTGATTTCACCGCACAATGTGACAACGTTATCGCTGCGAGGGGACTATATTTCGTCGCACAATGGGACAATATTTCAAGTTCACACGAAGATTTCGTGCGGTTTTCTGAAAAATTATTTGCTTTCTTGACTTTCCTTTTTCCTGCAAGTAAAACTAGAAGGCACAATTTACGTCCGAGTTGTTTCGGACAACAAAATCGCTACATTTCAAAGGGAGTTTCCATGTTACGTACCAATTCGACACGTCGTCAGTTTTTGAAACAATCCGCCCTGGCTGGAGCAGCCGTGACTGCTGGCCTGTCCCTGACGCGCAGCGTCCATGCCCAGGGAAGCGGCACCATCAAAGTTGGTCTGATCGGCAGTGGCGGCCGTGGAAGTGGAGCGGTCGTCCAAGCCCTGAATACGGGAAAAGACGTAAAATTCGTCGCCATCGGTGACTATTTCAAAGTCCGGGCGCAAAACGTCCTGAACACTCTGAAAGCACAATATCCGGAACAGGTGGATGTGCCGGACGAAAACGTATTCGACGGTTTCGAAAACTATGCCGGCGTGATTGCCTCCGAAGCGGATGTGGTTCTCATCGCCTGTGCCGCCAAGTTCCATCCGCTCTATTCCAAAAAAGCCGTCGAAGCGGGCAAGCACGTTTTTGTGGAAAAACCGAACGCCATTGACGCAGCGGGAATTCAGACACTGGAAGAGGCGGTCGCCCTTGCCCGACAGAAGAACGTCTCGTACCTGTCAGGTTTGCATAGTCGGTATTGTCTTTCGGGTCAAGCACTTGTGGAGCAAATTCATAACGGCGCAATCGGCGAAATTCGGGCGATCCAGAGTAGCTTCCTGCGTGCCCCCTACGGCGTGCGAGGTGCCTATAACGGCATCACCGAACTGGATTTCCAGATTTACAATCAATACATGTTCCACTGGCTTTCCGGCGACGACTTTATTCAATCGCTGGTTCACAACGTTGACCGTATGCTCTGGACACTCGGCAAAGTCCCGAAGGCGGCGGATGGGATGGGCGGACGTGCCACTTCGATCGGGCATCAGTACGGTAACGTGTTCGATCACCATTCCGTCGTCTTTTACTTCGGCGAAGAAAACTGTCGTTTGTTCGCCGCGTGCCGTACCGCAGCAGGTTGCTACGACAGTTACAACGACGATATTTTAGGCACCAAGGGCGTGGCGGACTGGAATTCCGCGTCCATTCGCGGCGAAACAAACTGGAAGTATTCGGGGGCAAATGGCTACGGCCACCAGGAAGAGCAAACTGCCCTGTTTCACGCTATACGAAACGGGGAACGGATTGACAGCGGAGATTATGTCATCAACAGCACCATGACGGCAATTCTCGGGCAAATGGCGTGCTATACCGGCCAGATGATTTCATGGGACGATCTTTACAAATCGAAATTCCTGGTCAAACCGGCTCCGGAAGACTGCGTTGCTGGAATGGACCCACCCGTGGTGCCCGGACCGGATGGCCTTTATCCGGTGCCGGTGCCGGGGACAAATCCCTGGTTTTAGAGCAAAGTGCAGAACGCAGAATGCAGAGATGACAATGGCGGTCGGGAACGGGGTACAGCGCACTGACAGGATCATCCTGCGTTGATCTGGTTACTTCACTTTGTGACCTTCCCGACTGTCATTTTTACACGCTTATTGAAAAATGCCCATGTTTCTTTCTTGTTGCGATTTACCTCTTGGCTTGCAATCCTGATGCAATTATAATGGTCTCATACGGCTTGACAAAACACTCTGTTTTTATCACTTTGAGGAAACCCGGAATGTATTGTGTCAGTATTGCATGCGGCAGTCACTCGCGGATGATTGAGGAATATCGGCAACTCATGGCCGACGATGTGCCGCTGGTCGAATTGCGGTTGGATTTTCTGCGTCGCGAGCCGGATTTGCCGCGTTTGCTTGCGGAAAAAAATTCGCAGGTGATTGTCACCTGCCGTAAGCCGGAAGACGGGGGATTGTGGCGGGAACCGGAGGAGAAACGGCTCAAGGTGCTGCGTCAGGCGATCATCGACGGCGTTGAGTACGTCGATCTGGAAGCGGATACGGCCAAACTCATTCCCCGGCACGGCAAAACCAGACGCATCATCAGCTATCACAACCTGACGGAGACGCCGGAGGACTTGCAGACCATCTGGGACCGCCTCGCCCAATGTGACCCGGACATCATCAAAATCGCGGTCATGCCCAAGCGGATTCGCGACGTGTTCCGCGTGTTCGACCTGCAAAAGGCCAATGCCGGAAAAATTCCGACGATTGCCATCAGCATGGGCGAAACCGGCTTTATGACGCGGGTTCTGGCCCCGAAATTCGGTGCGCCGTTCACCTATTCAACGTTTTCGTCGAAGCGGGTCATCGCGCCGGGGTTGCCGACCTACAAATCGTTGCGGGACGTCTATCGTTATGACAGCATCGACGAGGACACCGAGGTGTTCGGCGTCGTGGGCGACCCGATCGGACACAGTCTCAGCCCGTTGATTCACAACAAGTCGTTCGTTGTTGCGGAAATGAACCGCATTTATCTGCCGTTCCTTGTCCACCCGGAGGATTTGGGCGATTTTCTCGACTTGGCACCTTCGGTCAATGTTCGCGGGTTGAGTGTCACGATCCCGCACAAGGTCGCAGTTGTCGGCAAGCTGACCCGTTGCGACCCGGCGGTCGAAGAGATCGGAGCGTGCAACACCGTCATTCTCGATAATTACGACCGTTTCGGCTACAACACCGATTACGCGGCGGCCCTTTTGAGCATCGAAGTCGCCATGGGCGGCAAAGTCGGGGAAATCAGTCCGGTCAAGGGGTGTTCGGCGCTTGTCCTCGGTGCAGGCGGCGCGGGCAAGGCCCTTGCATACGGCCTGCAAACACGCGGGGCAAGGGTCACCGTGACCGACAGCGACTCGGACCGTGCCATCGAAGTGGCACGGCAACTCGGTTGCAACGAAGTCGATTGGGAAATGCGGCACGGCTACAAGTGTTCGATTCTGGCCAATTGCACGCCGGTCGGAATGCACCCGAATGTCGATGAGACGCCGTTTGAGAAGTCGGCACTGAAAGAGGGGATGGTTGTTTTCGACGCTGTTTATAACCCGGAAAACACGCTGTTAATCAAAAACGCCCGGGCAAAGGGTTGCATCCCCGTCACGGGCATCGAAATGTTCGTCGGTCAGGCCTGTTTGCAGTTCCGGCTGTTTACCGGCAAACCCGGCTCGGCGACGCTCATGCGGCAGATACTCCGCAACGCCATCTCCGCCGTCCATTATCATTGAGCGGGAGAAGGTTTATCAATGTCAAATGATCAATTGAAAAAACGGCTGGCGGTTGGTTATCACGCAGAGCGACCACGCCGTGACCGCCGTCCCTTTTTCACGCGCGGCTCGCGCTGCCGAGGTTGTTTTGTCAGAAACATGAGGTGGAAATGAGGTTTTATTTCACGCAGAGGGCGCAAAGAACACAGAGAATCCAAGACCAAACAAAATCTCTGCGCCCTCAGCGGCCTCTGCGCGAAATACAAAATCTTCGTGGTTCTTCGTGACCTTCGTGGTGAAAAAGGGAGCGCAGAGAGCAGAACGCAGAGTGAAAAACACTTTGAACTTTGCGTTTTGAACTTTGCACTCTGCATTCTGCTCTCTGCATTCTGCATTTCCCGCCCGCATAATCCCTCTGCGCGTTATAATGCGTCGTCGGCAAGTCATAAAACACAGAACAGCCGATGTTCAAAACATCCTCCAGGACATAAAAAACATCCCTGACGATGTAAAAAACGTCCTCACAGGATGTAAAAAACATCCTCGACGATGTAAAAAACATCCTCGACGATGTAAAAAACATCCTCCAGGATGTAAAAAACATCCCCGACGATGTAAAAAACATCCTCCAGGACGTTCAAAACATCCCCGATGCGGTAAAAAACGTCCCAAACGATGTGGAAAACACCCCATCTCAGGTCAAATATTTCCCCAAATAAGGAAAATATC
>WRMR01000083.1 GCA_009776995.1 Planctomycetaceae bacterium
TTGACCACATTCCAACGATTTTGAAAGAGCAAGTGTTTGAAAAAGCCTTCCACACGGCGGAAGTCGCGGTGATGACGCGAGCGGAGCGTGACCGCTACGAACAGGAATCGAACGATTACCTGACCTATTGGGCAACCCTCAAAACAGCGGAAAAGAGGGGACTGAAGAAAGGGGTGAAGAAAGGTATCGACATCGGCAAAGCCGAGGGGAAAGCTGAGGGTGAAATCCAAAAAGCAATCGATATTGCCCGGAATTTGAAAAAGAAAGGGCTTGACGCTGATTTCATCGCAGAAACAACCGGTCTGTCGCCGGAAGAAATCGAACAGTTGGACTGATTGTTACCTTATGTCGTACTTACCGCTAATATCATGACAACAATTTGGAATCGTGTTGAATGCAAGGACTGTATCGAAGGGATGCGGCAACTTGATGCCGGATCGGTTGATCTCGTGTTCGCCGATCCGCCGTTTAATATTGATTATCGCTACGATTCTTACCGTGACAAGCTCAGTGATGATGATTATCTTACCTGGTCAAAGCTCTGGCTCTTGGAGACCAAGCGGGTTCTCAAACCGACCGGGACATTCTGGCTGGCCATCGGCGACGAATATGCCGCCGAGCTGAAAGTGATGTTGACACGCGAACTGGGGTTGCATTGCCGCAGTTGGGTCATCTGGTATTACACATTCGGGGTGCATTGCAAGAAAAAATTTACCCGATCGCACACCCATCTCTTTTCCATGGTCAAAGACCCGGAGCAGTTTACGTTCAACGATATGGAAATTCGCGTTCCGAGCGCCCGGCAGCTTGTTTATGGCGACAAACGGGCCAATCCCCAGGGCCGCATTCCCGACAACACTTGGATTCTGCGGCCACAAGACATTCCGAACGGCTTTGACGACGATCAGAGCGTCTGGTATTTTGCGCGAGTTTGCGGTACGTTTAAGGAGCGTGCTGGTTGGCATGGTTGCCAGATGCCGGAACAGTTGCTAGGCCGGATCATCCGCGTTTCGAGCAACGCGGGAGAAAAAGTCCTCGACCCGTTCCTTGGCAGCGGATCGACGATGACGGTGGCCAAAAAACTCGGACGGCAATATCTCGGATTTGACATTTCCGCTGAGTATGTCTCGCTGTGCAAAAAGCGGCTGGACGAAATCGAACAAGGCGACCCACTCGATGGTGCCGCCGACCCGCGCACCAGTGCCCCCAGCACGGCCCAAGGATTTCGGCTCACCGAAACCGGTGACCGGAAACGAAATGCAACGGAATGACCGGTCACTGCACTTCGCTTCGTTTCCGGTTGGGATTTTACGTTCGTTGCATCACTCCGAAACCCCTGTAGCAGCGGTCACGGCGTAATCTCTCTGGCTTCTTCAGGGCGCAAATAAAACATTCCACCGTTGTCATCGACCACGATCAGTTTGTCACCCAGAAGCAGGCAACCGCGAGTGCAATCCGTTTGCAAATCGGCAAGGAGCGTACCGTGCCAGGTGCCGTTTTCGCGTCGCCATTCATATAATTTGCCGGGTTTGGAAACGGCAAAGACACGAGAATCGTCACCGGCTTGCAGTGTGGTCATTTTTTCTTCCGTGTCCAGTGTCGTCAGGTATTTGCCGTCTTTTCGCGAGTGGACGTTGATCTTCCCTTTGAAATAAGTGGTCAGGAACAAATAGTCATTCGTTGCATAAGGGGCGGAGGAATACATGTCTTTGGTCGGGACTCGCCAGAGAATTCCGAAGGAATCAGCGTCAATGGCCGCAAGCAACCCCTGGTTTTCACCCCCACCATCATTATTTTCATCTTCATCCGGCGGCTCATCGTAATTTCTTGTCAGGAGATAAAGAATGCCGTCATACAGAGTCGGTGTTTCAGGAATGTAATAATCAAAATTGATGTCGGCGGTGATGCTGCCCGTTCGCACGTCGATTTTCCGTAACAGACCGTCGCAGCTGCCAAATAGGATGGCGTGTTGTGATTCGAGATACAACGGTGAACCGTTGATTTCGCCGTTGCATTCGACAGTGTATTGCAATTCACCGGTTTCAGGATCAAACGCATAAAGCGTGTGGTCGTGTGAGCCGACCACCACCATGCCGTCACACCACATTGCACTGCCGGTGATCTGATTGTAAGTCTTGTACGACCACTTGACGCCGGTTTCGGGATCAAAAGCCCAAAATGTGCCGTTCGTATCACCAACGTAGAATACGCCGTCGCGCTCGAACACCGGGGCGACGATGGGATTGGTTGACACGGGATAAATCTGAGGCGTCGTACCGGGTTGCAGGTCGGCAAACACTCGCAATTCGCCACGTGCGTTGCCCACGACGAAACCCTCACGATAGGGTGTCAGCGTCCCCAATCGCGAGGTGTCGAGTTGTAACACGACGAAGGGGGTTGGGGGTTGTTTTTCTTCACGTTCCCGAAACTGCATCACAAAGTACATCGCAATGCAAGCAACGCCAAGCAAAGCGGTGAGGATGATGATGGCTTTTTGCATGGTTACCCTCTGTCAATAATGAATACGAAACATCCTGAAAGATATTGACCTGATGTTTTCCATGTTGCACGCGAGAAGTGTTGTGGCGATTCCGGCAAACGGGTCAAGCACAGTACAATCGTTTTTGGAACCCCTGATTCGTTGTCGTAATGAATAACGCACCCAATCTGCCGAAAAACCGGCGAAATAACGATACCAACGATGGACAGGCAATTTCATGTTATCGACAAAACAACCTGAACGCGAATCGTCATTCGTTGAGAGAGGCCGTGTTTTGGCAAGCGTTTCTGTCTCAAGCAACGACTTCTGTGCCATCATTCCACCTGAGTCATAAGCCTGTTCTTATGTTGTGCCGTCGTTTCACAAGCATTGATGATCCCGCGCACATCAATTCCGAGGCGGGCCAGCAGTTCTTCGCGTTCACCGTGTTCGACGTACATGTCCGGGATGCCGATGCGGTGCAACCGCCGCGTGTCGAGGTGTTCCGTCGCCGCCGCTTCGAGGACGGCACTGCCGAACCCGCCGGCGAGTATCCCTTCTTCGACGGTCACGAGAAAACGCCCCTGACGCAACGGTTCGAGAATCGTTTGTGTGTCGAGCGGCTTGACGAACCGGGCGTTGATCACTCCGACGCTGAGGCCGCGTTCCGCCAGAGTTTGCGAGGCCGCAATTGCATCGACCAGTTGGCCGCCGCACACGGCGATCGTGCCGTCGGTACCGGTGGAGTCGGCATGGATGCGAATGATTTCCGCCTTGCCGGGTTCCAATAGCTGATGCTTACGCGCGATCGTTGGAGCAACGGCTCTCGGATAACGAATCGCCGCCGGACCGTTCAGCGAAATCGCAAAACGAAGCATCGCTTCCATGTCATCTGTGCAACCGGGTGCCATGATGACCAGATTCGGAAACGGCCGCAGGTAGGCGATGTCGAATACGCCGTGATGCGTCGGTCCGTCGGGGCCGACAATTCCCGCCCGGTCGAGCATCATTGCTACCGGCAGATTTTGCAGTGATACTTCCTGAAAGATGTGGTCGTACCCCCGTTGCAAAAACGTGCTGTAGATATCGACAATCGGACGCATTCCCGACTTGGCCAATCCTGCGGCAAACACAACCGCGTGTGATTCGCAAATTCCGACGTCGAAAAAGCGGTCGGGAAACTGGTCGCGAATCGTTTCAAGCATGTTACCCTGGCACATGGCCGCCGTAATGACACACACGCGGGGATCGTCGGCCATCAACCGGTAAATCGCGTTGCGGGCACATTCGGTAAATGAAAACGGCTCATTCGTATCAGGCTTCAGGCTTCGGGCTTCGGGCTTCGGATTTCGGATTTTGGGGACTTGGTGTCGGGAACCTGAAGTCTGAAGCCGGAAACCCGGCGTCTGATTGGGAGTTGAAGCATGATATGTCGTCGGGTTTTGCTCCGCAGGTGGGAAGCCGCGTCCCTTTTCGGTAAAAACATGAAACAGCACCGGCTCCTTGTAATCGCGCACCATCCTGAGGTAACGTTGCAACTTCGCAATGTTGTGGCCGTCAACAGGTCCGATATAGCGGAATCCGAGTTCCTCGAACAACACGCCGCCAAGCAACCCGGCTTTGATTGCGGTTTTGAGATTGCCGAGCATCCGCTCGAACGGTTTGCCGATTCCCGGTACACGGCGGACCAGCCGCTGCACTTCATTTTTGATGTTGAGGTAGCTCCTGTGCATCCGCAACGAGTCCAGGTAAACCCCCAATCCGCCGACACGCGGACAAATCGACATTTGATTGTCATTAAGAATCACGGTGATATTCTGCCGCAACCAACCGGCATGACAGAGCGATTCGAAGACGACTCCCGACGCAAGTGCCCCGTCGCCGATGACGGCAACGCTGTGCCGCGCATCGTCTTCGCCGATCAGATCGTCACCGCAACTCAACCCAAGTGCCGCTCCGACGCTGCAACCGGCGTGACCGGTCACAAAGAGATCGTACTCGCTTTCATCGGGGTTCGGGTAACCCGTCAAACCGCCGAGCGTTCGAATCGTGTCCAACTGCCGATACCGTCCGGTCAGCAGTTTGTGCGGATAGCACTGATGTCCCGTGTCCCAAATCAGGCGGTCGTGCGTAAAATCGAAGGTCGTGTGCAGCGCAATGCACAGTTCGACCACGCCGAGGTTCGACGCAAAATGCACCGAACGCTGCTCCGCCACGCGACACAGCTCATCGCGTATCTCACCCGCCAGCAGCACCAACTGCTCTTTGGAAAGCGATTGCAAATCACGCGGTGATTCAATGGACGGAAGAATGTCGGGCATCACTTCCTCCTGTCGAGCAGATGTTGTGTCATGCCGACCAGGGATTTGTAAACGATGCTGTCACTTTTGAACATATCGAGCGCGTCGCAGGCGGTTTTGACCTTTTCGTGAGCCCGATTCCGGCTTTCCTCAACACCGAGAAAAGTCGGGAACGTCAGTTTGCCCTGCGATTTGTCCTTGCGGACGCGTTTGCCGGTTGTTTCCTCGTCGCCGACCCAGTCGAGCAGATCGTCGGTGATTTGAAACGCCAGTCCGTAATTGCGGCCGTACTCTTCCAGCTTTTCATATTGCAGGTGCGACGCTCCGCCGATAATCGCCCCCATGCGGAGACCGGCCAGGATCATGCTGCCGGTTTTGCGATGGTGAATCGATTCGAGAAATTCAAGCGACGGCGGGCCGCTTTCCTTCCAGGCCATGTCATCCGCCTGGCCGCCGACCAGTTCACAGGGGCCACAGGCTTCCGGGAGTACGGCGACACAACGTCCCGCCGTATCCTTGGGAAACACATGCTTGCTCAACACTTCAAAAGCATAACACTGCAAAGCGTCGCCTGCCAGAATCGCGCTCGATTCGTCGTATTTGATGTGGCAGGTCAGTTGGCCGCGTCGCAGATCGTCGTTGTCGAGTGCCGGCAGGTCGTCATGGATCAGCGAATACGTATGGATCATCTCAATTGCGCAGGCCGCCGGCAGGGCATGGTGACGGGTTCTGCCGCTCAGTTCGCAGGCCAACAGCGTCAGAATCGGCCGGAAACGCTTGCCGGGCGACAAGAGACTGTAGCGCATCGGCTCGGACAGGGATTTCGGACAACGAGACCCGAAATTGGTGTATTCATCCAATTTCGCATTGATCTCGCCCCGCAATAAATCGAGGTAGCCCAAAATTTCCTGCTGTTCCCGGTCGGAAAAAATCATGGTTGAGTTTGGAGTTAAGGGTTGGAGTTAATCATAAACCCGGGATGAAACGTAGAGCAATCCACAGATTCACCTGTGGCACGTATCAAAGTCAGAGCGGTCACGGCGTGAGTGCGGTAGTCTAAAACCGAATCTCAAATGCCCGTTTCGATTTGCCGTCAAATCCAAGGGATTCATAGAATCCGTGTGCCTCTGTCCTTTGATTTCCACTTTGTAATAACACCTTATAACAATTCTGCTCTTTTGCGTATTCGATTGCATTGTTCACAACTGTTTTGCCAATCCCCTTTCTTCGGTACTCTGTATCAGTAATCACATTTTCAATAAAACCTATGGATTGTCCACCGTGTGTTAAATTGGGTACGATACAGATAGAGCAGGATGCAATGATTCTGTCATTTTCTCTCGCGACAAAATACCTGATATTCCGGTCTTGGATGTTATTCCACACCTTTTTCACAATTGCTTCATTCATCATGCCATCATTGGGATTCAATTGTCGATACAATTCCAACAAGGATTGAATATCATTTTCCATCAAAATTCCATACTCGACCATTTTTCTTCCACCAAAGGTATTTGGATGACCGGTCTCACCTTTGTGCGTCACAGGGCGACGCGGCTAACATTTTTCCATGACTTCTTCAAACGGTTGATTCTCTTCCACCGCATCAAAAGAATATTTGGCGCGGACTTCCTCCATGTCTTGCTTCAAAACATCCGGGCGTTGCCAGTATTTCAAACTGAATTGTTCCCGTGCCTCGCGCATCATTGCAACGGCGTCGAATTCTTTCTCATTGTTCGTCATCGCTCACCTCCAAAATTTCTCTTGGCGTCCTGATCTCAATAATCCTGTAACCCAGACGCATATTGAATGTAAGTTTCCGATGATAAACTCATCGAACAATCGATTGCTCCATGCTTGAAATTCAATATCGAAGCAACCCCCGACAACGGATGTATCAACATAAATCTCGCGTTTCACAACATGACCTTTGGGCTTTCATAAAAATGTATTCGTCAAACAACGCGGTGTCGGCATGACCGCCCTGCCTTGCGCGTCACAGGGCGATGCGGCGAACTCCCTCGGCCCCTCTCCTTCACCGCCTCAATTCTACGTAACAATCACTCAAAATCAAAGGGCAGATCGTCGGATTCCCCCAAATCGTCTTCGCGGGTGGTTTTGCGGACACGTTTTTTGCGGACAGGTTGCGTTTTTTCATCATTCGGGCGGGGTTGTTCGATTTCCGTGCCGCGACGCTGTCCCGGCCGGGCGGCATCGGTCAAAAATTGCGATTCAGGAACGATCTCCGTGACAAAATCGCCATCGGGATGGACGCTTTTCAGGATTTCGATGCGCCGTTCGGCGTTTTGCAGCGTCGCGTGACAATGACGCAGCAGTTGGATGCCTTTCTCATAATCCCGCAACGACGCTTCCAGGCTGGTTTGCCCCGCGTCCAATGCACGCACGATCCGTTCGAGTTCCGCAAGAGCGTCCTCAAAGGAAAGTTCACTGACTGCCGGATGGTTTTCCTGTCGTGTCATGATCCCATTGTTACTCTTTGCGTCTGGTTGCAGCGGTCACGTTATGATCAGCCTGCCTTAAAAATCCGTGTTTCATCCGTGCCAATCCGTGGCCGAAATCAATCGTGTTGCAGGGCAAAGCGTGCCATGCGCGTCGCGGCTAACAAATCACCGGCCACTCATCACGGGGCACTCTTACCGCTCCTCGATTTTCACGAAAAACATCTCGTCGCCCTCCGTGACGGCATCGACGACGTTCTGTCCCTGGATGACGCGGCAAAAAACCGTATGCTTCCCGTCGAGCCACGGTGTTTCCACATGCGTGATGAAAAACTGCGAGCCGTTCGTATTCGGCCCGGCATTGGCCATCGAAAGCACGCCGGGACCGTCGTGTTTCAGGTCGGGGTGAAACTCGTCTTCAAATTCGTAACCCGGCCCGCCGCTGCCGGTTCCGTCGGGGCAACCGCCCTGAATCATAAAATCCGGAATGACGCGGTGAAACGTCAGCCCGTCATAGAACCCGTGTTTGGCCAGGTCTTCAAAATTCGCAACCGTCTGCGGTGCCTTGTCAGCATACAATTCCAGTGTGATGGTTCCCTTGAGGGTTTCAATAATGGCAATTTTCATCGGGGGTTCCTTGGGAATGCAGAGTGCGGAATGAAGAATGCAGAATCATCAGGAATGGTGAAAATGATTGTTGACGATTCAACAACAGGTCTCAACCATTTGACTCTCAATGATTCCTCATTCTGCACGCTCCACTCGACATTCTTTAATCGACTTTCAACATTCAAGATTCTGCATTCTTCATTCTGCACTCTGCATTTTCAAAAGTTCCTCTGCCGTTGCGTCAACGGTCCGCTTGATTTGCTCCTTCGTGTGCGCCGAGGTGATAAAGAACCGCAAACGCGCGGCTTTTTCCTCGACAGCGGGGTGGACAATCGGCTGGACGTTGATGCCGCGCTCAAACAGTGCCTTCGACAGCATGAGGCTGTGGACCGAATTGCCGATGATGACCGGGATCACCGCCGAGTCGCGGCTCATGCCCGTGTTGAGCTTGCGGTCCTGGGCCAGTTTCAGGAACAGTTCGCAATTCGCGCGAAGTTGTGCGACGCGCTGCGGTTCCTTTTCCAGCGTGCGAAGCGCGGCCAGTGCCGCTGCGGTATTGGCCGGGGAAATCCCGACGCTGAACACAAAGCCCGGCGCGGTGAATTTGAGGTACTCGACCAGTTCCTTCGAGCCGGAAATGTAACCGCCGCAACTGGCGAAGGTCTTGCTCAACGTACTCATCCAAACATCGACATCGGCGCGATCGACGCCGAAATGCTCGCCGATGCCGCGGCCGGTTTTGCCCAACACGCCGATCGAGTGCGCCTCATCGACCATGAGCAGGCATTGGTGCTGTTTCTTGATTGCGATCAGGCGGTTCAGGTCGGGGTAATCGCCGTCCATGCTATAGACGCCTTCGACGGCAATCAGCACACGGCGGTACTGGTTACGGTATTTTTTGAGAATCCAATCGGCGGCGTCGAAATCGTTGTGCGGGAACGGCCGCCGGCGCGCCCCGCTGAGCAACGCTCCCTGCACGATGCTGTTGTGCGACAACGCGTCCATCAGAATCAGATCGTCTTCGTTGAGCAGGTGGCCGATGACCGACTCGTTGGTCGAATGTCCGCCGACCATGACAATCGTGTCCCGGGTTCCCAGAAACCTGGAGATTTCGCGTTCCAACTCACGGTGAATCGGCTTTTCGCCCGACACGAGCCGGCTGGCCGAAACGCTTGTGCCATAGCGAGCGCACGCTTCCTGTGCCGCCTTCGTCACTGCCGGATCGCCTGACAGGTTGACGTAGTTGTAGCTCGAAAAGTTGATGTACTCTTTGCCGCGAATCATCGTCCGGTCGTTGGTCACCGACTCGTGGGCGTCGAAAAAGCGGTTCAACCCAAGTGAACCGACCAGGTCGAGCCGTTCGCGCAGTGCCTTGTATTCCGGGAACTGCCCGATGCTGTACCATCCCGCCGGCACCTCGTCCGATTCGGACAAGAGCGGTTTCGTGGCCGCCGGTTTTGCCACACCACCGAGGTATTTTTGCACCGCTTCGACGACTTCCCGTGCCGTGTAGAGCGTCGGCAACACCGATTCGGGGAACTGGCCGCCGAACCGGTCTTCCAGTGATGCGAGTATCTCCATCCGCTCCAGCGAATCCAGCCCCAATTCGGTGATGTCCGTTTCGAGCGTGAGACCTTGCGCACGTTCGCGGCCGACTTTCCGCACTTCTTCCAACACGGCGTCCTGCGTTTCCTCAAACGACAGCGAAAACACACGCACCTGTTGCGCCGTCGCGTCCAATTCGGGAGCGGCGGCCAGTTTTTCCTTTTCTTTGGCCTTTGCCTCGTGCCGACGCTGTTGCAATCGCTCGGCCATCTGACGGTCGCCGGGCACACCCAACATGAGCGTTTCCGACTTGTCGAGAAACGTTTTTTTTGCCAGCGGCGAACCGGGTGCCACCCATTGGGCAAAAATTTTGAGCGTTCCGGCAATGTAATCCTCACGACAACGATGCCGTTGCACCTTGCCGCTTGAGGTGAGCGGAATACTGCCCTGCTTGATGAGGACAATGGCGTCAGGAGCGATTTCATGTTCGACGGCAACGGCCTTGCGAATCGCTGCAAACAGTTCGGCCACCGCCTTCGGTTCATGCACGAAAGTGCGGTCGATCTCCTGCACAATGACCAAACGTTCCGACTGCCCGTCGTCCACCATGAACGCACCGCCGCTGTTGACCCGCAACGCGGGATGGACATGCTGCACCGTCGATTCGATGTCCTGCGGATAAACATTGGCACCGTGGATGATGATCAGGTCTTTGATGCGTCCGGTCACAAAAAATCCGCCATCCCGCACAAAGCCCAGGTCGCCTGTGCGCATAAACGGTCCTTCGCCGGTTTCCTTGATCGTCGCTCGAAAGGTGTATTCCGTCGCGTCGGGCATCCCCCAGTAACCCTGCGCGATGCTCGGACCGCGAACCCAGATTTCGCCGACCGTACCTTCAGGGCATTCCATTTCCGTTTCCGGATCAACGATGGCCGTGCGCTGGTCGATCTGATTCTGACCGCTCGAAACAAGCCAGCGCGTTTTTTCCGTCGTGTCGGTTGCCTCCTTCGCGACCCCTTTGGCCAGTGCGTCGGCGTCAACCGGAATGATGACCGGCTTTTGACCAAGTTGCCCGCCGGTGACCATGAGTGTCCCTTCGGCCAGCCCGAAACAGGGATAAAACGACTCGTAACGGAAACCGCAACGCTCAAACCGGCTCGCAAACCGGTCGAGTGTTTCCGCCTGCACAGGTTCGGCACCGTTGAACGCGACTTTCCAACAACTCAAGTCGAGCCGGTCAATCTGCTCATCGGTGATTTGTCGCGTACAAAGATCATAAGCAAAATTCGGCCCGCCGCTGGTCGTGGCGCGATATTTTGAAATGGCCGCAAGCCAGCGAATCGGCTTTTGCAGAAAGGCCAGCGGTGCCATGAGGATGTTGGGCCGTCCCCAATAAGCAGGCTGCAAAATCCCGCCGATCAACCCCATATCGTGATAACTCGGCAACCAAAACACGCCTTGCGACGATCTCGTATGCTCAAAGGCCAGGCTGATCAGACGCGAGTTGTGCAACATGTTGCCGTGTGTCAGCATCACACCCTTGGGCATTCCGGTTGACCCGGACGTGTATTGCAAAAACGCAAGCGTGTGTTCTGAAATATCGGGGTGTTGCCAGGTGCCTTCGATCGCTTCCGGCATGTCGGTTGACGCCTGCCATGTCAGGCCGTTCAATTCCGGGGCTTCGACGATGAGTGAGCGGACGCGCTCGAGGATGTCGTTGGTCGTCAACGCCGCGCTGGCGTCGGCACTCTGGACCACGGCACTGATGCGTTGCATCGAACGGTTGCGCCGGGGCGGATACACCGGCACGGCCACCGAACCGGCATAGAGACAACCGAAAAACGCCGCGATAAACTCAATGCCCGGCGGGTAGAGCAGGAGAACCCGTTTGCCGGTGAGCTTGCGTTCCTGGAGCCAGCCCCCGATGGCCCGCGCCCGGCGATCCAGTTCAAAATAGGTCAGTGGAATTTCGTCCGACTCACCGTTGGCCAGGTACATAAATGCAAGATCATCCCGTTGGGTATGACAACGGTAACGCAGCATTTCGACCAGATTGGCCGGAGAATAGATTGTGGAAGGGAAGTATTCGTCTCGCACTTGAGGATAGGGGTGAGAGGTGAGGGGTATGGGATGAGAGGTGAGGGGGAAGCGGATAAGAGTTTCAATCAAAATACTAACCCTAATCCCTAGCCCCTGACCCCTTTCCCGGCTATAATAGGTTATGACAATATTGAATTTATCGTCACAAGCCGACTTGATGTTTTACCTGTTTTTGGGGCAAGTCGGCATAACCACAAATACGTCATCCAAGTATAACCCATTTATTTTCCCAGTTTTTCGCAGTTTACGCAAGGGGGCGATCATGGCCGTTCGAGTGACATGTAAGAATTGTGGTAGCAAAATCGTAGCAAAGGACGAACTTTTGGGACAAACGCGGCGATGTCCCAAGTGCCAATCCGAAGTTCTGGTCGTGCCGGAAGGTGATAGCATGGCAGAAACCAGCATTCCTTCAGGTAACACAAGTATTGAATACGAAAAGACTTTCGACAAATCATCATCTGTCGCGACAGAAAACGCAACCACACAATCCCTGCCTCCTGCACAAGAGGAACCTGTTGTCGCGCAACCCGCAGACGAAACGCCCATTGTCTATGGCAATCTGGAACGTCTGCCGACACACGATCCGCCGACCAAACTTTCGCCAAATTGCCGGTATTTTCTATTTGCCCATGACCAGATGACCGCCTTTTGGGAAATCGGCAAAGGATGGCAGTTTTACACAGGACACGGTTATGTAAGTGCCAGGCAAAACAAGGACTTGCTGCCAACATCCGGCACCTTCAAATTTGTCGAGATGATTCTCGAACAAAAAGAAACCGGCAAGCAGTTGACCGGTATCAGAACGTTTTCCCTTGCAGGAAAATGGGCGATTCCGGCAATTGGCCGCGAACCGGAAGAAATTTTGGCGAAAATCGACGGCAAAGCGGTCTTGACGAAACAACAACGGTTGCAGTTACTTACGTATATTCGCAAAAACTACATGCCGGACTTCCTGGAAAACTCAAAAGCCGTGTACGATTATCTGATTTGCGATTTTACCTCGGAAAGCGATGTTTTTGTTGACTGACAAGAGGTTGTTGTTTGACACAGGCAGGGGGGCCACACCGTGACGCGGGAGTGTCCTGAAAGGACACAATTTCTATAACCGCCGTTTCTTTTTCACCACGAGGCACGAAGGAAATGCAGAATGTAGAGTGCAGAGAGCAGAGTGCAAAGTGAGGTGGAAATGAGGTTTTTTCAAATCACATCTGCGACAATCTTGCCATCTGTTGACAAAACCTCCGTGCCTCTGTGTCTCTGTGTGAAAAAATCCGGTTTCACACGGAGACATCAAGGCACAGAGTCCGAATTTTCCGATTT
>WRMR01000084.1 GCA_009776995.1 Planctomycetaceae bacterium
AAGCCGATGACAGCCGGTTCGCCTGCCCGTCCGCCGGGAAAGGTTTGCAACCCGACATGTATCATGCCGTGCAAAAATGTGCCGCAACACAAAATCACCGCACCGGCACGGTAGGCAACGTTTCCATCGGTCAACACGCCCGTGACACGATGTTGCTGTAACGGCAGATATTGCACGGTAGGGTGGTCAGACGCTGACCGCCGAAGTGGAACAGTTGATGTTACAATGGCATCATCATCCGATAGTTCGCGGCGTGACCGCCCTACCTTTTCGTATAACAGTTCAGCCGAATCACTACCACTGGAAAGCGGTTCGGTCAACAGCCCGACGACTGTTTCCTGTCGCAGTTCGAGATTCGGTTGCTGTTCAAGGTAATACTTGGCGAAAATATGGTAAGCGTGTTTGTCGGCTTGGGCGCGCGGACCGTGCATGGCCGGGCCTTTGCTGCGGTTGAGCATACGGAATTGGATGCCGGTCGCGTCAATGGCCAGCCCCATCATCCCGCCGAGTGCGTCAATTTCGCGGACGATCTGCCCTTTGCCGACGCCGCCGATAGCCGGGTTGCAACTCATCTGGGCAATCGTGTCAAGGCTGCCCGTCAGCAACACCGTCCGCGCACCCAGCCGCGCCGCCGCCAATGCCGCTTCGACCCCGGCATGACCGCTGCCCACCACGATGATGTCGTATTCAGGTTTCACGGTTACCGTTCCCGATTTGGCCGCCCACCGTATCCGGTGTGAAACGGTGTGGTGGCAACACCGCTCCAGATTTTTGTTAAGAAAAACGGAGCCACAAGTGGCACGATGATGGAGATGAACAATTCATTGTCTTTCATCGTATCATGGAGCCAAAATGGGAAAAAAACGAGCAGACAACTCAGAGTAGTACCGACATAAACCCAAGGCTTGACTTTCAGCATCCAGCGGATTCTCTGTTTTGCCTTTTGGATTTCTTTTTTGCGACGCATTCTGTGAAAAAACCACATGTTCACGGTAATGAACCAAATATAGACAACAATACCGCCAAAGCCAATTTTCATCAAAAATGGCCCTTCGCCAAAACCATCAAGCGATCCAAGCAAAAACAACAGAGTAAAAGCAGCGCACAGTACCAACCCGTTCCATCGAGCAACCACATCTTCCCAATAGAATTTATTCCTGTCGTCATGGTCAGTTTGTTTTTTCATCCTGCGCATCTTGTTCAAAACCCATCGGAGAAATCGTTTGTTCATGGGAGAGTGTTTTCAACGGTTCCAAAATTTCTAGTCCATAAACACATCGGGCGAAATACGGAAATGCTTGCCCAGAATCTTTATGTGCTCCAATGTTAATGACCGCTGCCCATTGAGAATTCTGGAACCCTGACCGGCGGAAGTGTTTAATAATCCGCCCAAGTCGGAAGCACTCATTTGATGCTCTTCCATGAGAAATTTGAGCACGTCCAGTCCCGTCGTACCCGATGGATCAATTCTGTGATGTTCTTGCTCATAACAATGAATCAGGTCGGACAGAGTGTTTAAGTAAACGGCCTGTCCTTTCGTCAACTTGGGTATTTGCAACAGACGGCCGATGAGTTTCAGAGCCTTGTCATATTCTTTTTCGTTGCGGATGGATGTCGGAATATGTTCCCCGACAAGGGCTTTTAAGGTTTTGGGCAACGGTTTTTTTGTGACTGTTGACATGATTATTCTTTCCAAGTCAGGATAATTTTCCCAAAATTCCCGTAATGGCCGAAGGCTGATCACTCTCATGTCGATTCACTCAAACTGTTTGCATTTCTTCCATTTTACGCCGGGAACGGTCATTTTTCAAGGCGGGTTTGTTGAGAAATGGCGACCACCAGTCACAAAAAGGGTAAAATCGTGAGCGTAACATTGAACCGATTGGAAAAATCAATTAAGATGACAGAGGATTCGGGAAAGAGGCAGGTTCTCTTCTGATATTTGGCCGCACCTGGATTTCGCGAAATTGGGTTGTGGCCATGCCTCGCCGGGATTGAGAATGTATGAAGTTTCCACTTGAAGAACCGTTTTCGACACTATTTTTTCAGGAGTCATTCCCATGTTTCGCATCCTGGTCAGCCTGATTTCAGCTTGTCTCATTTGTCAAACACTTTCCGCCGATGAATTGCTACGGTGGGAAACCGATCATTATCAACTGGCACTTTCCGAAAATGGAATGGCCGAACACTTTCTCGACCGTCGAAACGGTACAGATTACATCAATGCGACAAACAAATCGCCTTTTTGTATTCTGAAACTTGAAAAATCCGGGCGGGATTTCGTGGCAAATCATGTCGCGCAAAATGGTGACGTGTTGACGTTTTCCTTTCCAGAAACGCCGGTCACCGTGAAACTCCGCGTCACGACGGAAAAAACGTATCTCGCGTTTGATGTCGTTGAAGTCACCGGAAATTTTTACTCGCTCCAGTTTGCCAAAGTACCACTTGGCATTGATTACGCGAAAAGCGATTTTGCCGCAAGCGCGATGAGCCGGAAAATCAATACGAAAACGCTGGATTTTCCCGGTCGCTCGAACTTGCTTGGCGGTCAGTGTTATCAGGTTATCGGCTACGAGGGAGCGGGCGTCGTGTTGCTTGGACTTCCTGAAGCACAACTGCGTGACGCCATGAAAGCTGTCGTCGATTCTTATCCGCCCGGCGAAATGCCTGTTTCCAGGGCAGGCGGCCCGTATGCCATGGACAATCCGAAAAATCGCGGTTCCTACATCATCACCAGCGAGCCGATCACCGAAGATCAGGTGGCGGAATGGGCGGACCATCTTTCACAATTCGGCGTCGATCAGGTCGATTTTCACCAGGGTGTGCCATTCCGGCAGGGCGACTTTCATTTCAACGAAAAAGCGTATCCGAACGGTATCGCCGATTTTCGCAAAACCAGCGAAGCTTTCAAAAAACACGGTATGGTCACCGGATTGCACACGTATGCCGAATTTTTAAGCCCGGAATCGCGTTTTGTGACCCCGGTGCCGAGTCAAGACCTCGACGTCATGCGGACCTTCACGCTGGCGGATGAGCTCGACGCGGAATCGAAAACCGTTCTTGTCGTGGAAAGTACGGCGGATGTTTCGGAAATCACCGGCTTTTTCGTGCGCAACAGCAAGGTCGTTCGGATAGACGACGAACTGATCATCATCAATCATCCGCAAAAAGAAGTGCCATTCGGATTCACGGAATGCACGCGAGGGGCTTACGGAACCAAAATTTCCGCTCATGCCAAAGGAACGCCTGTCGATCACCTGACGCAATTCTTTTTTCTTTTCGTTCCCAAGCCGGAGAGTGAACTGTTTCTCGAAGTGGCCCGTGAAACCGCGAAAGCCTACAATGAAGGCGGCTTCGGGATGATTTATCTTGACGCCCTCGACGGAACATGGTCGATCCTTGAGAATCCGGAATTGACGTGGTATTACGACGCGCTGTTCGTCAATGAAATCCTGAAGCATGCCGGGACGCCGCCGTTGCTTGAGTACAGTACGTTCAGTCCAAACCTCTGGTACGGGCGTTCGCGCATGGGAGCCTGGGATTCGGCACATCGCGGCTATCAAACGTTTTTCGACAAGCATATTGAGTCAAATCTTTCCAGTGCCGACCGGCTTTATCTTCCAGGACAGATGGGCTGGCTGGCAATCTGCCCTTCACGCGGGGACAACCTTGACAATTATCAATACGATGTCATGTTCCCGGAGGACGTTGAGTATCTTGGTGCGAAAAGCATGGAGCACGATTACGGCCTCTCTTATCTCGACATCCAAAAATCCGCCGCAACGCCGGCCACCTGGCGCAACGGCGGGATTTTGAAAAACTACGACACGTTGCGAAAAGAACGGTATTTTTCGCCGGAAACCATCGACCGGCTCAAAGAACCGGGCAAGCATTTTCTCCTGGAAAAATCCCAAAACGAGGAATGGCGATTGACGGAAGTGAATTACGGTCGCGCCGTATTGAGTTCGGCGAAAAACAGTTTCGATTACGACAATCCGTTTGTGAAACAAACACCAACAATGATCCGAATCGAAAACCGCCACCCAACTGTCGATTATGATCATTCCGATGCCATTGAATTAATCCCAATGGATGAAACACAAGCCGTTGACAAACTCGTGTCGCAAAAATTTGAAACGCCGCTCGATCTGTCAAAGCACCTTGGCATCGGAGTTTGGGTATTTGGGGACGGCGGCGGTCAGCAAATCAACATCCGGTTTGACAGTCCGCATCACCTCGTTTCGGGACACACCGACCATTTCATTGACGTGGACTTCCACGATTGGCGTTATTTTTCACTGGCTGAAGCGGAGAATGGAACACGTCCTGATGTGAAATGGCCGGTCTCGTGCGACAACATTTACAGCGAGTTTCGCGAAAGGGTACATTACAACAGCATCTCGGAAGTCCACTTGATGATCATTGGCGATACGAAAAATTTGCGATTTCGAACCGTCAAGGCACTTCCGATTCGTGAAGATCGTCTCGTTGATCCGACGCTGGAAATCAACGGCCAAACAGTGACTTATGAAGGAACAATCAAAAACGGCCATTACATGGAATACACTCCGGGAAATCGGGCGGTCGTTTATGACTCGCTTGGCAATGAAATCAGCGAAATGAAGCCGTCTGCCAATCCAGTTGAAATCCCGAATGGAAAATCATCGGTTCGATTTTCCTGTACGACCGAATCGGGAAATCAGGCCGCTGTTTGTGTCACGATCAGAACCAACGGCGGGCAGTTGCCTCGTTGAAAACGTCATCGGCCGATGGACCGGGAACCATCTTGCGAAACTGACAGACTTGTCCGACACAAGGAGTCACGCAAAATTCACGTAATATTCCCATCTGAACCGCGAGAGTTATACCGTACAACGCCATGGACTTTGCATTGATGTCTGTGAACTTTGTGTACCCCTTTGTGATCTTTGTGTTGAAATATTTTAACACAAAGGCCACAAAACTTTTCACAAAGGTCACAAGAGTAATGCCAGTCCAGTCAATGGCCTTCGACAGGATATCGAGCGGAATGACCGCTCTGTTACCGTTGCGGCTCTGGTGAATCGAACAACTTATTTTTTCGCGGGTCCTAACCGCCTTGAGGCTGGTACATAACCTGTGCTAGAGAACCCGCGTCACGACAATGGTTGATTTGCATTTGCAAAAGAGTTTTGGTAGAATGCAACATCGATCTTAAGAGACAGTTTCCCACAACCCATATTGAAAGGAACAATCCAATGTTTGAAACTCAACGACGTGATTTTCTCAAACGGTCCGCTCTCACCATTTCCGGTGTCCTCGGCACCGGAGTGGTGGCCACGACCCTGACCTCCGTTGCAACGGCTCAAAACGCAGCCGCGCAAAAACGCAAAATTATCGGAATCAATACCAGTCACCGTGCCGGCAAAACCTGTGCGGAATCGCTTCAGATCGTTTTCGAGGCGATTCACGCGGCGGATGCGTCGCTGGAAACGGAGCTTCTGGAACTGGCGACGATGAATTTCGGCATTCCCGTCGTCGGCGGTGAACAGCCTGCCGATGATTTGGATGGCGTTCTTGCCAAAATCACCGCGACCGATTGTGTCGGCATTGTCCTGGCTTCCCCGGTATATTTCGGGCTCCCTTCGGCGCGATGTGTCGCACTCATTGATCGGCTCCAGCCGGTTCGCAGAGTCTGGGGGCTGAAAAACAAGATTCTCGGACTGGTCACTGTTGCCGCCGGTCGAAATGGTGGTCAGGAAACCGTACTGCACGCGATGTCGAACGCTTTGGTTGCCCAGCAAATGATTCTGGCCGTCGATGGCCCGCCGACTTCGCACTGGGGCGGAACGCTTTGGAACCAGAACGACACCGTTGCCGCCGACGAACCAGGAAGCGCGACCGCCAAAAACCTGGGAACACGAATCGCCGAACTCGCAAAAATGGTCTGATGGCGTTTGACAAAACCATTGCCCCAAGACTTCAAGGGCACTGACTGACACACAGGTTGAACTGAAAATCTGCGGAAATCCCGTTCAATCCGTATTCATCAGCACCAAAAATCACAAGCACTGACTTATCTACCAGAATGAAATCTGATGCTGTGACTAGGAAATTCGGCAAAAATGATGTTTTTTTTGAAATTGCTCTTTCCAAAAATTGAAAAAACTGCTAAATTCCTGCAATCCTGACTTTGAAGGTCGCTCATCGCAGGGAATGCCGATAGAAAACGAGAGAACTCATGTCAGGTATGGCACTTGAAAACACGTTGCTGTAGGGGCATTTGTTACAGGCGAATATGGCTTAATTTCCCACAGCGAACAATTTTGCCCAATGGATTGGGGGTTTTTCCGTGAGCATGGACGCTCTATTTTCTAATCTTGTCACAAGACGTCTGAATGCAAAGACTTTCATTGCGTTCACTTTTGTGATGGCGATTTCTATTTGTTTTTCGTGCGCGATAAAACTTGAGGCCGCCGGATATCAAACGGCCAACTTTGTTTTCAGAAACGTGCCGAACGATGATTTGGCCAGACAATTCGGGGAAACTGCCGAGCAACTCCGTAAAGAACTGGCCATTCTCTGGCTTGGCCACGAACTTCCCCGATGGTCGTCTCCGTGCCCCGTTTTTGTCAAAGTGGGTAATTTCAGCGCAGGCGGCGAAACAAGCATGCAGTTCGACAAGGGCGAGGTTTTCGACTGGGACATGCAAATTCAAGGTTCTGCGGAATCCATCCTTTCGGCCGTTTTGCCGCATGAAATTACGCACATGATTCTGGCCAGTCATTTCCGCCAACCCAGCCCGCGCTGGTTCGATGAGGGTGCCGCGACGCTTGTCGAAAATGAAAAAGAACGCCAGAATTATCGTCGATTACTGCACCAATATCTCCAGACAGGCCGGGGAATACCATTTAACCGGATGTTCAGTTTGGGAGAATACCCTGACGACCAGATGCCGTTGTATGCGCAAGGTTTTTCACTGGCAGAGTTTCTGATTATGCAGCGAGGGCATCGCCATTACGTCGATTTTGCCGCGATGGGCATGAAAACCAACAACTGGCCGCAAGCGATTTGTGATTATTACGGTTACGAAAATCTCGGCGAGTTGCAGGTCAAATGGAACCGCTGGGTGAAAGTCGGTTATCCGGATTTACGGTTGCTTTCGCAGGATGAGCCGATTTTTGTCAGCCAAGCGACACAATATATTGTACCACGAGATATTATGCCAGTGCGACAGCCCGTAATACTTGCCCGTGCAGAACAACCAGCAAACAGTTTTGATATTGCACAAACAAATCAGTCAAGTGATGTCATTTCGGCGGCATGGGTGGCCGCTCAACCGGTGCAAAATTTAGCGTCGGACATGCAGCCCGAACGCGAACCGATCCGCATGTCGCTGGCGCAAACACAGAAAAATCAAAATCATAATCAACCTATTGCCGCAAAAATTGCGCCGATTCCTGAATCCGGCAACTCATTTCGCGTTTCCGGCCATGACGTTCCGCAAGCAATTCCGGTTCAACCGGTTGTGGCACCATCGGCCATCACAACTGCCATTATTGCCAGTCCGGATTTATTGCAACAAAATTCAATTTCCGAAGCCAGGTTGCCGTCATATTTTACGGAAAATCAACCCGCCGCATCACAGCAACTCCATCAGTCATCGCGGAGTATGTTGCCGCCGCAGAATGATCATAACTCGCAAGTCATTTTCGACTGGCGAATACGCTAATCGTTTGATTCGAAGGTACAAAGGCAAGTGCTTTGGTAATATTAAAGGTTTTGCACAATCTGAGGTTTCGGCAGTTTGACGCCACCCAAAATGCGAAACGATGAAGAAGATTTCATTCTTCAAACACCTCATTTATTATCCTCGCAAATCAAATTCAAACCATGAAACTCCACAAGCTGTACCGTGTATGATTGTCCTGGTTTTTTGAAAGCCCTTGAAAACCCCACAACATAGCTTGCAAACAGGTTGCATTGAAAAAAGAGTGGTTTGAAAAACCAAAAGCCGCTCTGAATTCAAAAGATTCTCTCTTGAAAAATACGGCCTGGTGAAGTAGAATTGACATAACACGTGTCAAGCTCATCATTTTTTGCTAAGATTGTCGGCATGAACAGTGAGGAAATCAAAAAACGTTTCAGTCACGACGCATTTTGCAAGGAAAAGTTGCGTGATCCGGACAAGGCGAAAGAGCTTGCCAAACACCTTTTGAAACCGGAAACGTCGATACTGCTCGACATCGACCGCCTGCAAATTGATCCGGAGTCGTACGTTGATGATGAACTCAAGCAGCTTTTCGCCGACGTGGTTTACCGCATTCCAGTCAAAGAAAGTGATGAAGGTATCGTTGTTTATATTTTGATTGAGCTGAAAACCAGCAACTACAAATGGACGGTTTTTCAATTGGCGAAGTATGTCATCCGGGTTTGGGATCGAGAGTTCAAACTTGCGGAAACTGAGAAACGGCTTGACACGTTTTTGTTCCCAATGGTCATTCCGGTGATTTTTCACCACGGCGAAACGGCGTTCGTTGCACCGGTGGAACTGAAGGCACTTGTCCGGGTGATTCAGGGCTTGGAAGATTACACGTTGAACATGACAAGCCTCCTGTTCGACGTAACGCCGTTGACAGAAAACGAACTGCCGGAAGATATTCGACTTGCCGCGTTCCTGATGGTTTTACAGGCGGTGTTTTCCGACGACACGAAGCAAAAATTGCTCAAGATTTTGCAGAAACTGTTGCCGTACCTGCATTTGGCGGAGGTTCAGAAGGACTGGCGTGACGATTTATATTATGCTTTAACCAGTGCCAAAAATTTTTCGCCTCAGCAATGTGCAGAGGTTTACCAAAAAGCAAACGAAACAGGAGTCGTGACCATGTCACCAGTTCTCATTGACCAACTCCTTGCCGAAGGCAAAGCCATTGGGCTTGAAAAAGGGCTTGAAAAAGGTCGCATTGAAACCCTGATACGAATATTAACCAAACGTCTTGGCAAAGTCCCGCCTGACATTAGCGACAAGCTGTACGCCATCCACGACCTTGATGTGCTTGGCCAATTGACAGATGCTGCTCTTGACTGCCAGTCATTGGACGAGTTCGAGACTTCTTTGAATAAATAAACGAATCATTATTCAATATCTCATAACACACTATCAACGTTTTCCAAAAAACGAAAATACTTTGCAGTTAAACTGATTTGAAGTGTACATTTGTTACGATTGATACAACAGGCATGTTCAAAGGCACGTTTCAGGACAGAATTGTAACCTTACTGTTTATAACACAACTTAAACACCCAATCATCAGGCAAGGAGGTCTTGGGAATGAAATCAGGAACTTTAAACACAATTATTGCAGCAGTGGTTGGCGGCGTCGTCGGAGCGGTGGTCGCGTTTGCTTGCGGCGCGTTTTCAACGACGGGCTTACCGGAGACGATTGACAAATTGAAAGTCGGTGAACTCATTGTCTCCGAGAAAATGATGCTCTGGCAAGACGGTGACGAAGACGCCAGTCTGCTGATTCAAAACGGCGGGGTCTTGGCCAAAACTCGTTTGATTGCAACGCAGATTTGTGGAAACACAGTGACAGCCAATGCCGTTTTGACCACACCGGACAACCCGCTTAATCCATTGAACGAGTGTGAAATCTTTACGGAAATGGCCTCCAGCAAAGCCGAAGGCGGCATGTTGACGGTGCGCAGTCCCAATGGCGGCAATATTCTTGGCAATCCCGATGGGATTCAAAACGGTTTGGCTTACACGATCACTTATGACAATCAAGGTGCGCCGGTTTGTCTCTTCCGTAAAAATGACAACGGACAACGGATTTTGGGACAATTTATTGGACTGCCGCCAGGGCAGGAAAATGGCACAATTGCCATCATGTTTCCACAGGTTCCACCGCAAGGGGGACAGCCGCCTGAAATGCCGCAAAATGCTTCCGCCAACCCCCCAGCGCAAGGCATGACGATGCCGCCGGATAACACGGCTTTACCGGTCAATCCGAATCCTGGAGGACAGCAGGGTGTTGAGCAAGCCATGAACTCATCTGTCGCACGATAACCACGATATTTTGAAATCCGTTTGTTACAGCCGCTGTGAGGTCGTAAGTACCATGCAGTGGTTTTTTGTGTAGTGCCACTTGGGTGGCGATTCAGAGCCGCGACAGTAATGGAGCGGTTTTTTCCAGTTTGACCGCTCGGTTACCCTCGCGGCTCTGATTCGGCGGTTGCGTATTCTGATTTTCATGTCTCCTTTTCCAGCCTTACGGTTATTGGCAACCTTGATTCTCCTGTTGCCGTTGACGGTGGTTCTTTCCGCCGAAGAAACGGCGTGGAATTTTGCGCACAATGGCACTCTTTTGACGTCGTCACAAGTCGGGGAAACAATTTACCTTGGGCAATCGTTGCGTAAAGACAGGTTCGATGACTGGCAAACCCGACTCTGGGCAACGCCTTACGGAAATTGGGAACATCGTCAGGCCGTTGCGGATTCCGCCGGATTCCAAGCTGATACCTTTGGTGTGATGGCGGGTTTTCACCGCCGTAGGAACAGTCGTTTGATATGGGGGTTGGCAGTGGGCGGGAGTTGGATTTCCGCAAACAGTGACAACGGAACAGGCGGTAAAAATATCGATGCGTTCAAAACGATGCTCGACGCTGCCTTCGAGGAAACGGACTGGCGTTTACAAGTGGCGGTGGGTTACGGGCACAATAGCCAGAAAATCGAACGCAACAGTTTTGCCGGACGGTTCGGCGGCAATAACGGCACCGATCAATGGGGCATCCGTACCGAATTTCAGCTCAAACCCGGTACCGGGTTGTTTGCCATGGAACCCTTTGCGGGGTTGGAATACGTGACGTTTTCGGAAAGTGGTTATACCGAACACCGCGTCAGCGGAGCAGGGCAGCCACAATCGTTCGGCAAATTGTCGGAAAACAGCCTGGCATCGACGCTCGGTGTGCGGTATCGCTGGCGACAAACCGGGCAACTGGTGGTGTGGCGGCCGGAATTGACCGCCGCATGGTTTCACGAATTCGGATCCGACCGCGTTTTCCGCAGTTCACAGCTTGACCCGTTCCCGACGCTGTTTACTTTTCCCGACAGCCGCAAGCCACGCGACCACTTGCTTGCCGGCATCGGAATCACCGGACATCTCGGCTCGACGATGGACATTTTTGCCCGATACGCCGCAGACATCGCCGGTGACGACACCGCACACGCCGTCCACTGCGGCACGTATTGGAAGTTCTGACGGGCATCCGGACTGATGTGGTTCAACGGTTTTCTCAGCATGGGTGCCAAGACATTGCCCGCAGCAGCCACGGCCGCGACCGGGTGCAGTAAAATTTTGTTGCACAAGAGTTGCATGGCGAATCTTCGGCCTGTAAGGCCGACACATCATAGCCCAGGGCAAGGGGCGTACTCGCCGCCGTCCCGGGAAACGCGATCCAACAATATGTTCGACCCTGAAAGGGTCGGACAAAATGGAGAATATATTTGCGCTGGTTTTGTTTTGCCCTTTCAGGGCAATGAAGGATTTGTTGGAAGGTCGTAAACTCAGGGCGGCACGGAGTATCGCTTGCCCTGGGCTGTTATGAGTTGCCCTTACAGGGCAAATTCCAATCCGTTTTCTTGCTCTGTTGGTCAAAATAATCCAGTTGTGCTACAAAATTTTCTATATCCGCCGGGACACATTGGTTCAGTCTGACACTTGCAGCGCATTTATCGGCAGGCTATAATTGTGCTCCAGTATGCCATCAGGGAAAAACTCCATTGCCCCATCTCCAGCCAAATACAATGCCATGAACACTCCACTACACATTGCGATCCAGAACGGCAATATTGAAATCGTCAAGGCACTGCTCGCCGATGGATGTGACCTCGGCGCACGCAATGCCGATGGCCTGACTCCGCTCGACTTGGCAACGAAGCTCAATCACGATGAAATTGTCCGTCTGTTGCTGGAACGTGGGGCGGGACGCCTGCCTCCGCCGCCAATGGGAAATGTTCCGCTTGAGCCACACCAACGCAAGAAACGCATCTCTTTCTGGTTGATGCTCGTTTTCATCACCTGTGGCGTTTTGTCGCTTATCGGGATTGCATATGAACTCATAACAATCGGTTTCTTGACCAGTAACCCTCATCCGCAGGAAATACACAAGATTAAGGCCGTGATTGATGTGTTTTATTTTTTCCTTTTGTTCCCGTGCCTGGCCGCCAGCCTGTTTTGCTACTTTTTCTTTCTCTTCCGCATCTGGGAAGAGGTTCCTCGTGAATTTGCCCGGACAACGCCGGGAATGGCCGCCGGTCTTTCGCTCATTCCGTTTTTCTCATGGTACTGGATGTTCGTCGCACTGGGGGGGCTGTACCAGGACATGAATAAAACGATGGAATCTTGGGGACAAGAGAAACGTTTCAATGCAACGTTAATCATAACGGCTTGTGTCGTATGGCTCGTCGGTGATCTTATCAGTATCATGCAGGGAATGGTCATGGGGATTGTATCGGTAATGGACGCGACATCCCCCATCGTGATCTTTTCTCATTTTTTCACGATCGTTTGGTCTTTATTGTGGTGTGTTTTCACCTTGGTCATCTATTGGATCATCCGAAAAAATGTCCTGAAATTCATGGATATTAAGTCCGGGGTTTGAGAAATCAGTTGCCCTGCCAAATCTTTGAAATACAGTATCACTCACGGTGCCCCCCTGTTTCATATCACGAAACACCACTTGATATTGATCCTGGAACAGAGTACAATTGTTGAAATGTTACAAATAATTCGACAAAACCGTGTTCCCAATAATTCTTATCCTTTCA
>WRMR01000085.1 GCA_009776995.1 Planctomycetaceae bacterium
AGAACGACCGGGAGATGTGTCCCGGCGTCGGCAACGGCTTGTTCGAGTGCCTCGTACAGCCGGAAACGCTCCGTGCGTTTGCACTCGATATGAATACCGGGGATGTCGGCAACGACGTCCGGCGAATCGGGACCGCCCTGAAATTGAACGCCGCGCCGGGCGGAAACACCCAGCACGCACGTCAGTTCATGAGCGAGTTCCCGTTCGCCGGCTTTCCCCTTATTGCGTGAGAAACGTCCCATGAAATCTCTCCTGGAATGTTGGTGTTTTGGGGGTTGACTCGCGTTCCGCTTCGGCTGCTCTCAACACTTTTTCAAGCAACGTCAGGGGATGAACCGGCTTCCGCGCCGGTTGTGCGGTCTCTTCAGGAAAATCGATCACAATCGTCGTTTGAGTGATGACAATACGCATGGTTTTTCAGGCTGGAGACGGGAGGCCGAAGGCTGGAGGAGGTTGCCTCGACCTCTCCCGTGGTTGGTGAAACAATGAATCGTTATTGACGGAAGACTCCTCCAGTCTCCCGTCTTATGCCTGCCCTCGCCGCCACGGTGCCGTGCCGCCGTTGGCCGGAGCTTGCGAGTATTGCGACGTTTGGGCTTGAGCGGCTTCTGTCGGCGGCGGTGTCGCCGGGATCAGATTTTCCCGCTTCGAGTAGCCACGGATTTCATTGAAAATGTTGCCGGTGCTGTCATCCTTCCGTGTCTTGACGTTGATCATGAGCGGGATGTGGTGCAGTTCGCTTGAGTCGCGCGGCTTCATCACGCCGACCGCGTGACAGATCGCCGACAAGTTCGCACGGGCGATTTCGACCGTTTTTTGCGTCTGATGGTTGAGGCAAAGGCGATCCCAAACCTTGCGTCCCTTGTACTCACCCTCAAGGATGGTATATTCGATTTCGAGGTAGGAGCCGTCGCCCGCTTTGGTCGCCTTGAGTTCGGATTTCGTGATCTCGGCAATGTACTTGTCGGACGGGACGGCTTCAAACGGGATGGACGGATCGACTTGCGAAGCGTCAAAATTAAGTTGTGCCATCATGTTGTTCTCCCATGAGAAAGTGAAATTGGTGATTCGTTAAAACGTATCCGGGCACGATGAATGCCCGGATTTGAGGAACTTGCGGAGTTACTTGTTCAAGTGACGGTTGTCGATCACATCCATGTTTTCGACCGGCTCATCGACGACAACGGTCATCGGAACGGTCTTGCCGCTACGAACGACGGCATGGAGCCGGTGCAAACCATCGAGAAGCGTTCCATCTTTGGCAAAAGCGATGCCGTTGTGGTTCAGCCGCCATAGCCCCGCCCGCATTTCAGCTGTGAGTTTTTGGACTTGAGATTCGGAAACCGGACGTGTTGTTGCACTGGCGGCACTGGTTGTTGCGCTGGTGGCACTGGCGGATTTGCTTGCATCCAGCCAGGACCGGGCGAGTTCCGGCGTGACATCAACGGTGTAGGCATTGGGATGCGGGACGGCGGTTGCGGGTAAAATGTTGGTCATCATGCGATCCTTATGTGAGTGGTTTTGAAATTGAAAAGTTGTTGATGAGGAGGTCAGTCAAAAAACAATTAACGACGTTCGTTCGGAAGCGGGAAGAGTTCAGTGATGCTCTTGTTGAAACTGACATCAGCGGAATTGTTGATGAAGGCTTCAAGCACCAACTCGCAGCGGCGGTAAATTTCGCGTTTTGTGTTTTCCTTGCGGTCGCTGTAATAGGTCAGGAAACCGATGAGTGCGTCGATGACCGCACGGCAGGGGTGGTCGTTTTTCCCGACCAGCAGCGAGCAAAACGTCGAGAGCGTTTCCTGTGGGATGTGGTAAAATGCCCTTGCAATCGCGCCTTTCACCGTTCGGTCGTTGATGCGTTTGTCCTTGCAGTCACGGAACTGGTCAACCACAAAATTGACCGCCACCTTGTGTTCCTCAAACAGTTCATTCATCTCAATGTTCGTCCAACGGTTCGCGGTTTTGCAGAACCGACCGGCGAGCATGGACTGAAGTGTCTGCGTATGTGCCGAGGTGAGTGTGCTGTCCTTCGCCGACATGCGGACGATTTCAAGGTTGCTCCGATTACGACCACAATCAATGACTTCGTAGTTTTCAATCGGCTCGTTGGCAAAAACACGCATTGGCAGCGTGACATCGCACTCGATGATCGCCCACAGGCGGTGCTGGCCGTCGAGCAGAAAACCATTCTTGGTCAGTGCAATGCCCTGATGTGTCAGTCGCCAGCGATTCTCGCGGATTTGCCGCACGTATTTGGCGACGGTTTCCGAATTTCTCGGACGGTTGAAGTTGTTGTTCGTGAGCCACATCCGGGCGAGTTCCGGGGTCACATTGACGATGAAGGTGTTGGCACAGGGACGAGCGTCTTTGGGAAGTTGGTTCAGTAACATAATTGGCATCTCCGTTGGTTAAGGTCATTTGCGGTAACGAAAAAAATTTGCGAACAGTTATTTTTTGCCGTGTGTTTTATTAAGCTGGGCAAGCAGCTTTTTCACGGCACCTTTGCCGCGTTCTTCATCAAGCATGTCCATTGCCATAACGATCATCTCCTCGACGAATCCTTCGCGAAAGATTTCAAACAGATTGACGAGCAGGACACGCGGCGACTCCTGCGGGATCAGTTTGAGCGTTGTTTTCGGAAAATACTTGATGTGCTTGTTCGGGCAGGGGGGTTCAGGATAGGCGTCGTCATCCGACTCTTCAACAGAAACCGTAGTTGGGTTAACAGGAGGCGAATCAACTGGTGTCGGTTCGGGGGTCTCTTGTTTTCCTTTAGCATTTGCGGTTGCAGAATTTCCCTTCTTCGCCTTGTATTGTTTTCCATCCTTGCCTGCCCGACGTTCTGTGTCAGTTGCGCCATCTGGCGCAACTGAAGTTTCGGGACGGTAGCGACGAACCGACTGTTCCGAACATCCCAATGCTTCGGCAATAACCCGGTTCGTTCTATCCGGCCATTGCTGGGTTGCGAGCATAATTGCTCGTTTGCGGTCTTCAAGGGTCAAAGCGAATCCCTGCTTGCTGTTTCCGAGTATCGCGCCCCAGAGAGCATCGGCACGAGTACCGCTTTTCACAATCGCCCAAATCTTGCCATGTCCCGCCTTCTCAGCGGCGGCACGGCGGTGATGTCCGTCAGCGAGCCAGTATTTCACACCGTCGTAATAAATTTCAACGGCGGGAAATGCTTTCATATCGTCCTCGGTCGCCATTTGCTCGGCATAGAGGGCAATGGTTTCGTCGTTGATCTTTACGCGAATTTGCAAATCGGGATCAAAGGTCAACGATTGAATCGGGAAAAATGCAGGTTTGTTCATGATGGGATTCCTGTTTTACTTGGTTGATATTGTTGGTTGGTTCATTCGTATCCGCGCCAGTAGGTTGTTTCGCCGGAGCGGATGATGGTATGGTCGCCGAGCAGTTCGTTCGGCTGCAGGTCGTAGTAATCCAGTTGTGCGGTGAAGGGCAGGTCGGGAAACTCTTGTGGTGCCGCCCGGATCAAAACACCCTGAATGGGGCGGTCTGTGCCGTTGCGGTAGGTGATCTCAATGCGTTGGCCTTCGAGCAAATCCACGGCGATCCGTTTGATTGTTTCGTCTGCGTCCCGACCGTCCAAGTCCTTATGTTTCGTCACGGGTTCCTCCGATCATGGCTTGATAAATGGCGTTCCAGTCGAGCGGCAATACGTCGGGGAAACCATAGCGGTTCTTGGCAATACCAACCGCCGAAGGGGTGCAACGCAGGATACGGCCACCGCCGCTCTTGTCGCCTTTCGCGGCACTGAACTCACGGGTTGCAAGCAAAATCGCGTCGCACCATTCACACAAATAAGCGGCGGCGTATTTATGCAGGCGCGGGCTGAAACGGTCGAAGGCCGAGGATCCTGTGTCAAAAAGCCGTATAATTCCGGCCTCGGATATTGATCACCCGTGAACTCGATTTCACGAAGTGTCCCGTTATGCACAAAAGCACTAAGCAACGCTCGCCAGGGTTCTTTCATGAGTGATTCCCCACCTTTCCAAATATATATTGATGAGACGGACATATTGAAGGTCATGGTGACCCAGTGTATTTCTTGACGGTTCGCCGATCTCAAATCGGATCGAAACCGGCTCACGTCCTTTTTTGGCATGAAAGTCGAATCGGAATCTCGCCTTCCTGACTTCCTTCGCCGCCTCAAGTGCCATGACATGATGCGGCCTCATGGAAATCTCCTCGAAAAAATCATCGCCATATCCGAAGTCGAACGTGTTTTTGTGCCGTTTCTCCTCGTAAACGGTTATTGCCTCAATCGCGACATGCACCATATCCCACGGATCAGTCCACGGCACGAAGTCCGGGTTTTTCAGCACCGAAAGGTTATACACCTTTTTCTCGTCGGGCGATGAACACGAGTTGAGAATCGTTTCGATAAACAGTTCTTCAAGTTCGCCCTTGAGGGTATGCGAGACCTTGCCGCAAATTTCGAGGGTTCCCCCTTTGCTGTTGTATGCGAACACCACTTCAAACGTCGGGCGAAACGTTTGCGAAAACAGTGTACGAGCGTCATCATGCTGCAACACGAATTTTGGATAATCATCGGGGTACGCGAAAAAATAAGACATGCCATTGCCAGGTTCCTTCATTTCCACCGTGCAGATTTCGCCGCGATTTTGTCGCGTTACGAAGAATTGCTCAAGCCGCGACTCGAACCGTTGCCGCATGTCATCCGTGAAATCAATCGTGCGTCGCGGCAGGTTCCGTTTGATTCGCCACCACGGAAGCTGTCGAAGTCCAAAGAGCGATACGGCCTGTTCAAACAATTCCTGGTCGGCTATCCAGACAAGTGCCGCCCGCTCGTAGCGGTTCGTTGCGGAGCCGGGGCCAAATTGATGAGTTCCCTTGTGTCGTATTTCCGTCGCCTCGTTGATGGCGTCCATGCCCTCGCGACATGCCAGCAGGTGAATCTGCCGAAAAACCAAGTCAGCCTGCACGCGACACGCCGGTGCCATTGCATCGAACAGTCGCTGCGCCGGTTCAAAATGGTGAAAACCGAGTTCCTCCCAACGGGTCGTGGAAACATCGGCACCCAAATGTGAAAAGACCTCCCTGAGCGTGTTTTTCGGCGTCATCCGAAACACCGTTGATGGAAAATAGTGACGTGACATTGATCATTCTCCGGGGGGTAAACATTGATGTTGAATTTGTCCGAAAAGTGAACGCTGCAAACAAAATCGAGAAACGATTCAAGACGCGCAAAACCGATCAGGGATCACACAAAAAGAAAAAGCACCGGGCGCAAACTGAAACGTTTCTCAATGAAAACCAGAATGAAAAACGTAAATCTCCGTAGAGTTGATACTCCAACTCCCCTTGAGCCCACCAAGCCTGGGTGAACATGCGCCCGAATCACAAACCCTCACGAGCCTGTGACACATACTTTGTTGTCGTAGAAAAGACAGGTCTCCCTGCCGACAGTCCACAGTATAATCGGATATCATTATCTTTCTATGCAAAATCGTCAAATTTTTTCAAAATTTCGTAAATTACCTAATTTTAACATGTTTAGATTGTGAACCGGGACGTTTGTTCTTGCAACATAAATCTCTGGTGTATAAAAGCGAAACTGGATCATCGACGTAACTTGTTGTAAACGAATGGCTTTTGTGTTCCGAAGACTTGGTATGGGAAAATGCTTGTGTAAATTGCCTTCAAATTTTCCTTTTTGATTGCTCGAACGTTTTTATGTTTCAGCACGATTGGCATCAACGAACTGGATTGCCCGGTCGAGGTGTTGCGCAATTTCCAGCGGTTTTGCCTGGGACGGAAAACCTGCTTGCTTGTGATAGTCGTGATCCAGTTCCCACGACACCGGGTTTTCCTTGCGTGGCTGTTTGTCCCATCCGGTCGTTACCAAAGGAATGTAGCGGATATCGGCCTCCGCAGCTCGACGCCAGTTGTTTTCAACACACTGCACCAATTCGGCGAATGTGTCAACCTGTGACCCGTCAGCATAAGCGGAAACAGCATCAAAACCTTTCGTCTTTTCCCTCCGATAATCCTCTGGTGGATTCCATCCGAGGTAAACGTAATACGGATTCAGTCTTTCTGTGGCGATGGCTTCGCGCAACTCCTGGAACCGCTCGGTGTGACTCGTGAAATAGTAAACGAGCGGTTGCCCGGTCGCTGTTTTTTGATACCCCGGCTCTTTCAACAACGCAATGGCTCGATCCCGCTCCTTTGGCCAATCCCTGGCACTCACACCAATGTTGTTGTGCAGAATCACACAAAAATTGAGTTGATCGCGTATCTCGCTGTCGAGATGCCGACGAAGCGGACGGCTCATGGCGTCCGCTTCCGGGTACATAACGTAAGCCCAATAATCAAGGCCGGCATCGGCGGCGAAGCGAATCTCCCGGTCAACCGTTTCTTGCGTGTCACCATGAATACGAACATGGTCGTCGTCGAGAACCTCCGCGAACCACGGAAGCCGGTCACGATATTTATTTGGCCCCAACGTTCGTTCGACCTGAGCGGTCACGCCGCCGCCCGACCAGGCATCCCATCGAATCGCCCCAACAACCGGTCGCTTAACGGCAGATGATGGCTCCGCACCGGACAACATACCGGCAAACACCAACGCAAAAAAAACGAACGACAACACAATGCGCCCATGCTCACACAACAATTGATCCCACCCAGAACGCTTCATTTGAATTCCTTTCGATATTTTACGGACACCTTAAATAATTCCCGTTTTTTGCTAACCCCACGATGAATATCATAAAACGTTGGTTTGATTTTACCATCATTTCGTGATATGATAAGGTGATACGAAAGATTGAAACCCAACCGCAGAGTTTAGCGAATTCGGCATTCGTTGATCCTTGCAGCAGAAAGAAATATCCCATGAAAACCAGAGTCCTTTCAATGATCGGAAACTTCCTGATCGTCTCGATTTGTTGGACGGTTTATCCCATAGCGATGGCCGCCGATGGCGAGCCCGTCGTTCACGCGAATATTTCGTACTACTCCGAGGCTGTGCTTGCCAATGCGGACGACTACCAGAAATCGCAATGCCGGCTTGATGTTTTTGCACCGACTGATACCGAAAAACTTCCGGTGCTTGTCTGGTTTCACGGTGGCGGGCTGACCGGTGGTCAAAAGGATGTCCCAAAATTTCTCAAAACCGAGCATACCATTCTCATTGCCGTTGGTTATCGACTTTCGCCGAACGCCGAGTTTCCTGAATTTCTCGAAGACGCAGCGGCTGCGACGGCATGGGCATTTGCCAACATCGAACGTTACGGCGGTGATGCGAAGCGTATCTTTGTTGGCGGTCACAGTGCAGGCGGTTATTTGTCCGCGAAGATCGGCATGGACGCGCGTTGGCTCAAACCGCACCAACTCACGCCCAATGATCTTGCCGGTCTGGTCTTGCTCAGTGCCCAGGTCACGACGCATTTTCATGTCAAGGAAATGCTGCAATATCCCGGCCATCGGCTCTTGCCGGTCATTGACGAGAACGCTCCGCTGCACCACGTTTCGCCGGAACTGCCGCCGATCATCCTTGTTCTCGGCGACCGCAAAATCGAATGGCCGGTGCGTGTCGAGGAAAATGAATTGATGGCCGCGACGCTGCAAAAGATGGGGCATCCTCATGTCGAGTTTCACGAAAACCCCGACCGTGATCATGGCCTGAGTATTAACGGTGACTATGCCCCGGAAGTCGCAACACAAGTCCGCGATTTCCTGATCCGGTTCGGTAATATGCTTCACGACAAGGAATGAACAATGATGGCAAAGAGAGCATCATCCCGCAAACCAGAAGATACCGCCCTCCCGATGCGTGATTTCCCGCTCAATCGGGCGTTCACGTTCTTTGAGCCGGGGCCGGTCTTGTTGGTTGTCACGTCGATCAACGGTCGGCACAACGTCATGACGGCAAGTTGGACAACATTGCTTGGTTTCACACCGATCATCGGTATCTCTCTTGGGCCGTGGAATCACAGCTACAACACGCTATTCGAAACCGGCGAATGCGTCCTTTCCATTCCGACGGTGGACATGATGGAGGCGGTGGTTGACATTGGCAACTGCTCTGGCGGGGACATCGACAAGTTCAAGTATTTTCACTTGACGCCTTTGCAAGGACAAAAGGTCGCGACACCGTTGGTTGCCGAAAGTCTGGCCAACGTCGAGTGTATTGTCCGCGAAAAGCCGGGCAATAACGGCTTGCACCTTTTCATTCTTGAAGGCGTCAAGGCGTGGCACAATCCCGACCGTGAGGAAAAACGTACCTTTCACGCCAAAGGTGATGGCACATTTATCATCGATGGCGAAACCGTCAACCTTCGCCACAAAATGACGAAATGGGAAGACTGTATTTGAGATGGCCAAAAAGAAGAAAGCGACAAAGAAAAAGGCCGCCCGCAAGCATCCCTGTAAAAACAGCAAGGCCGATAGACGCAAGCGGAGCAAGAAGAAACGGCCTTGCCAGATGTGCAACGGCACAGGGATTGTCGTTGAGGAGTGTCTCAACTGCATGGGACATCGTTGTGAGGAATGTGGCCGGTGCGGCTACGTGGCAATGAATTGTGATAGTTGCAATCAACCCCCAGTTCGCTAACCACACGGTTAGCGAAGATGGGATTCAAAACGCCAATCAAGTTGGCTCCTCACATTATCCGATGAACAATCCTGTGGCCAGCGGGTTCGACCATTCGGCGAAAATTTCGTCGACGATTTTGGTTTCCAGCGATGATTTCACCTGGAATTTTCTGGCAACAAAACCGGCCTTGCCTCTGGCACCTTGCGTGACGATGATTTCCGCAAGGCCGTCGCCGTCCGTGTCGCGGACAACGAGGTTGACCGCAACATTATTCCCTTCCGTCGGGCCGAATGCCTGAAAACCGGCAACGTGTTCCGATACGTTTTGCGGTGCAAGCGTGTAAATATCGACCCAGGATTGCCCGGCGTTTCTCGATGCAATCACCAGTTCGTTGAATCCGTCGCCGGTAAGATCGCCGACTGCAACGTTGACACCACCAAGAACATCCGGTCGCACGGACTTCACTTCGCGAATGGCGGTGTGAGTGGGATGATCACCTGGGTGATGGGACAGTTGGACACAACGATCAAAACCGGACGAGGCACCGCGAAAAAACTCCGCGACCTCCTGCGCCGACTCGGACTCGCACCAGTTCAATGACTCAACCGTTTTCAAGCGTTTCAACATGGCTTGCATACCATGTTTGTAAGGTCAAAATGGATGTTTGCAAAAGTTTAGTTTCACCGTACGGAAAACGAGATGACAGGCAGGCAAAAGATTGCTTGTCCCAAGTGGATAAACCCATTTCCTTTGATAAAATCCGGATGTCATCTTTGGTCAGTTCCGCATAACGGAGAGGACTTTTAATACCTTGTTAGGCCGGGGTTGGAATTGTATTCAGCAAGCGCATCGAAAAATGCCTGTACATTTTCCATCGGTGTTCCGGGCGGAATATCACAACCGGAAGAAAGGACAAAGTTCGGGTAACTGCGCGTTACTTCGAGCAACTCCGAGGCCGCTTTGAACATTTCGTCCGCTGTTCCCAAACGGAAGAGGACGGTCGGGTCAAGATTGCCCATGACCGGAATGGATGGCGGAACCTGATCTAAAATCGTTCGTATGTCAACCGCGTTGCCGACATGAATCGCCGAACAGCCAGTCGAAAGTAATTCATTCACCATTTTTTCCGTTTTGCCACAGTTATGTAATACGAAGGCAAACGACTCGTCTTTGACCACTTCGACGATTTGCTTGATGTAATTGGCTGAAAATTCCTGACACATTTTCGCCGAAATCAATCCGGCGGCAGGTTCGGCCATGACGAGGCCGTGACATCCTGCCGCCTTGAATGCTTTGGCGTATTCGATCAAAAATCGCGTGGCTTTTTCGAGCAAAGCATGGACGGTTTCCGGCTCCGTCGCCGTCATGAGCATCATCGCACTCATGTCGAGCAATCGGCCTGACAGCGAAAAGGGTCCGATCAGTCCGCCGAGCGTCGGGCGGTCGGTGATTTGCTCTGCGCACATTTTCGCGGCATGAAGTGTTTCAGTGGTTCGTGCCGCTCCGACTTCAGGGATTGCAAGGCAATCAATTTCGTTCTGGCCGCGGACGATTTCATGGATGACGGTTGGATTTTCCACATCGCTGAATGTCAGTGAAGCACCGAATGCTTCAGCTTCGACGGACAAGTCCATCATGGTCAACGCGGCTGCCATGTCGGGAAGTTGCTCGGTCAAAGCGCGAACCACACGAAATTGCAACTCGCCCGATTGAAAAACATCAATCGGAGCGGCACCAATCAAAGGGATGCCGGGACTCGTCAAAATCGGCATTGCGAAGCGTTTTTTCCCGGAAATCAACCCGGAAAGCCATTCGTTCATATTGCGTTTCATGGTTATCCTCTGTCAGGCAGTAATGGTTATGGCGACATATCAATGACACATTCATCAGGCACTCAACTCGATCATTTTATCAATACACACTCTTGCTTCGGTGATGGTCGTTTCGTCCAACGTAATTTCCTCGCCACCGTTGCCGTCAAGACAATTCAAAACATCAACGAGTGTGGTTATCTTCATATTGGGGCAAAGGAATTTTTGCGACAAAAGGTAAAACCGCTTGTCGGTGCAGCGGTATTGTAAATTTTCCACAATGCTCATTTCCGTTCCTATGATGAAATCCCCATGCTCTGAATTGGCTGCATACTCCATAATGGCAGTGGTCGAGCCGACAAAATCGGCAAGACACACAACGTTCGGCACACATTCGGGATGAACGAGCAACAAAGCATCAGGATGAGCCGCCTTTGCTTTATTGACATCATCTGTGGTCACCATCGCATGAACGGGACACCCGCCCTGGAGCAATTTAATGTTTTTGTGGGGCAGTTGTCCTGCGACATAAGCACCCAAACTGCAATCAGGAAGAAACAAGATATTATTATTGGGAATTTTATCGACAATTCTGACGGCAGAGGAAGAAGTAACGCACACATCGCAGATCGTTTTGAGTTCAGCGGTCGTGTTGATATATGCGACGACGGTATAATCCGGATTTCGATCTTTCACGGTTTGGACCATGTCTTTGCCCATCTGCTCTGCCATAGGGCATCCCGCCCCCGGATTAGCGAGTATCACCGTCTTGTCCGGTGACAGAATTTTCACGGTTTCCGCCATGAAACGAACGCCGCACATGACAACTGTTTTTTGATCGACTTGACCGGCAGCGATGCTTAATTGAAATGAATCCCCTGTAAAATCGGCAATTTCAATGATCTCTTTTGCCTGGTAGCTGTGCGCCAGAATACAAACATCCTTTTCACATTTCAACTGCAATATCTTGTCTTGTACATCTTTTATCGTCATGGCTGTACTCCTCGCAAATGAATAAGAGAGTTACGCTGCATTGATTTTAAGTGCCCTTAACCGTGGTGTTGTGTGGCACGGATTTTGTAATAAACACATTCCCACCGATGGTCGAATTCTTTCCAATAACGGTTTCGCCGCCAAGGATCGTCGCCCCGGAATAGATGGTGACATGATCTTCGATCGTGGGATGCCTTCTTATTCCGGCAAGTTTTTGACCGCTTTTTGTGGAAAGTGCCCCCAATGTCACTCCTTGATAAAGTTTTACATGGTTACCGATGACGGCTGTTTCACCGATCACAACCCCCGTGCCATGATCAATGAAAAAATACTCCCCGATTTCAGCACCGGGGTGAATGTCGATACCTGTGACGCGGTGAGCATATTCGCTCATCATCCTTGGAATGAAGTGAACATCCTCCAGGAACAAAAAGTGTGCGACCCGATAGGCAAAAATGGCAAAAAATCCGGGATATGTCAGTATCACCTCATCAATGCCTTTCGCGGCGGGGTCGCCTTCAAAACCCGCTTTTGCGTCTTTATGCAAAAGTTGCTGGATGCTGACAAGTTGTTCGAGTAATTTCAAGGAGATTTCACTTGCCGGACGAGGTGCTTTTCCACCATCATTTTGTTTCAACAGTGCCGTTTTAATTTCCCTTGACAACGATTGATGTATGTCCGCAAGCAATGACTGAAGCCATATTTCCGGTGGCTTTGATTCCAATGCCTCATTGAAATAACTTGGAAAAATCGCCTTTCTTATCAGCAGTATCGTGTTGACAATTTGATCGACATTGGGATAAGCCGCAGAATTGCCATTTTCGGCAACCTCGTGATAGTGTCCCAATAAATCCGATGATATTCTTGAAAGTTTATTGCTAATGTCCATGATAAATGATTAACAAAAGTGTAACCCTGCTATTCCATGCATTAAGACTTTCGCCGGAAAATCTGATGCCGGTTGTTCGTGCTGATGAAAAGACACTATCGCCCAATCAATGCAATATCGGCACATGACTTTTAGGCGAAAACCTAAGTGTGGAACTCTTTTTCCAATCTGCCAAGTGCATCCATCAATGTCGCTTTCGGACAAGCGATGTTTACACGTTGAAATCCACTGCCATCCGCTCCAAATATCGTTCCGCTACTCAACCACAACTTCGCTCCTTCCGTTATACGAAGGTCGAGAGTTTCCTGATTTAGCCCGTATTCTGAAAAATCCAGCCATGCAAGATAGGTACTTTCCGGCTCAATAAGCCTGATTTTCGGCAGCCTTGCCACTAAAAATTCTCGCATTAACCGTATGTTTTCTGCGAGGTACTCTTTTAATTTTTCCAGCCACGACATTCCTTTTGTATAGGCACTTTGGCAGGCGACAAGACCGAGTGTGTTCAACTGGCTGTATCCGCTCCGGT